>NZ_JFHO01000043.1:0-8495 GCF_000724705.2 Acidiphilium sp. JA12-A1 | reverse complement strand
GACGCCGAGGCGGCGATCGGCCGGCTCGAGGCGGAGAAGCGGACGCTGATGGCGAAGCTGGCCGATGCCGGTTTCTATGCGCGGGCGAAGCCGGAGGAGATTTCGGCGATCAATATCCGCCTCGCCGCCATCGCCGGCGAGATCGAGGTCAAGGAGGCGGCCTGGCTGGAGGCCGAGGCGGCGCTGGAGGCGGCGGCGGGCTGACCGCCGCGGCTCATTCCGCGGCGAGGGCGGCCGGCGCGGGCGGATAGCGGCGCAGGATGTAGAGCATCACCGCCATCGCCGGCAGCGCCGAGATCACGGTGAATTCGTAGAAGGGCAGCCAGCCCATCGCATGGGCGAGGACGCCGGAGAAGCCGCCGATCGTGCGCAGGGCGAGGGCTGCGACCGAGGAGAGCAGGGCGTATTGCGTCGCGGTGTAGGCCTTGGTGCAGAGGCCGGAGAGATAGGTGATGAAGGCGGCATCGGCGATGCCTTCGGCGAAGCTCTCGGCGACGCTGGTCGCCAGCAGGATGTGCGGCAGATGCGGGTAGAGGCCGAGCAGCGGGTACAGAATCAGCGTGAGGGTCTGGAAGGCGCCGGCGGTGAGCAGGGCGCGGCCGACGCCGAGCCGGGCCACGGCGACGCCGCCGAGCGCCGTGCCGGCGAGGACGGCCACCAGCGAGGGCGGGCCGTTGGCGATGGCGATGGTCGCGCGGTCGAAGCCGAGATGGGTGTAGTAGGGCGCGAGCATCACCCCGGCCAGCGCCTCGCCGAGGCGGAACAGGATGACGAAGGCGAGGATGATCCAGGCGCCCTCGCGGCTGAGGAAATCGGCGAGCGGGGCGATGACCGCCTCGCGGAAGCGGGCGCCGATCGAGACCGGCCCGCGCGCCGGCGGCGGGGCGGGTTCGGCGCAGGCCAGCGTTGCGGCGGCGCCGACGAGCTGGAGCGGCACCATCGCGAGGATCGCGACATGCCAGCCGGTGACGGTGGACAGGGCGATGACGCCGGAGCCGGAGATCAGCATCGCCGCGCGGTAGCCCCAGACATAGCCGGCGGTGGCGGCGCCCTGCAGGTGCTGGGGGAAGAACTCGATCCGCCAGGTGTCGATCATGATGTCCTGGCTGGCCGAGAGGAAGGCGACGAGGCCGCCGGCCAGCAGGGTGGCGGCCAGGGCGTGCGCCGGGCGGGTGAGGGCGAGGGCGAGGACGGCGGCGGCGAGGCAGAGCTGGATCGGCAGCAGCCAGCCGCGCCTGCGGCCGAGCGCGCGGAAGGGGCGCGGCGGGCGGAACTGGTCGAGCGCCGGCGCCCAGAGGAACTTGAGCGAATAGGCGATGCCGAGATTGGCGGTGAAGCCGATCGCCTCCAGCGGCAGGTTGGCGCGGGCGAGCCAGAGCCGCAGCGTGAAGCCGGACAGGGCGAGCGGCAGGCCGGAGGAAAAGCCGAGCAGGCCGATCAGGGCGATGGCGCGAATCCGGTTCATGACGCCAATTGCCAGCGCTGCACCGGCTGCCGTCAAGCCGGGGGCGGGAATTCGTGACAACGGTTTAATCGTGCGGTGACGCGGGCATGGTTGCCCCGCGCCGTGCCGGACCCAAAGTTGCACGCCGGGACCGCTGTCGCGCGCCTGCGCGGCGGCGCGGTGCCGCAGGGGCGGCATTTCGAGGAAGGAGACCATCATGAAGACCGTTCTGCTGACTGGTTTTGCGCTGGCCCTGACGGGGGGCATGGCGCTCGCGCAGGCGCCGGCCCCGACCCGCATGGGCGGATCCGTGCCCTATGACGCCTCGGCCGGGACCTATCTCGGCATCGCCGGGCAGGCGGTCGCGGCGCATCAGGCGACGCGGGCGCGGGTCGCGCTCGGCCGGGCGGAGACGGACCTGCTGACCAACTCCTATGTGCAGGGCAGCGTGAACGGAGCGATCCGCACACCGGCGATCGATGCGGTGCGGCGGGCCCGCAGCGCCGTCGAGAGCGGCGACTACGAGCAGGCGCGCATGCTGATCCATCGGGCGATGACGATGATCGACCACCCGGCCGGCGCCGGCATGCCGATGCCCGCGCCGGGCGGCGGTTCGGCGATGCCCGCGCCAGGCGGCGGTTCGGCGATGCCGGCGCCGGGCGGCAGCGGAATGCCCGCGCATGGCGGCGAGCCGATGATGCCGGCGCCGGCACCCTCGGCACGATAGGCGCCGGGGCCGCGCTGGCCGGGCAGGGGGACGGCTTCGGCCGTCCCTTTTTCATCTCTTCATATCCCGTCTGCGTCACGAAGCTCGCTTTTGCACTGCAAAACGTGTAGAGGAGCCGCGTTGAACCCCGAAAGACCCGAATCATGACCGAGACCAAGCTGCGCAACGTGGCGATCATCGCCCATGTCGACCATGGCAAGACCACGCTCGTGGACAATCTTCTCAAGCAGTCCGGCTCGTTCGGCGCGCATCAGCAGGTGGCCGAGCGCGCGCTCGACCGCAACGACCTCGAGCGCGAGCGCGGCATCACCATCCTCGCCAAGTGCACCGCCGTGCAGTGGGGCGACGTGCGGATCAATATCGTCGACACGCCGGGCCATGCCGATTTCGGCGGCGAGGTCGAGCGCATCCTGAACATGGTGGACGGCGTGGTCGTCCTCGTCGATGCCGCCGAGGGCGTGCTGCCGCAGACCAAGTTCGTCGTCGGCAAGGCGCTGGCGCGCGGGCTGAAGCCGATCGTCGTCGTCAACAAGATCGACCGCCCGGATGCCCGCGCCGACGAGGTGCACAACGAGGTGTTCGACCTGTTCGCCGCCCTCGGCGCCAATGACGAGCAGCTCGATTTCCCGATGCTCTATGCCTCCGGCCGCCAGGGCTGGGCGACGCCGACGCTGGACGGGCCGCGCGAGAACCTCTCGCCGCTGTTCGACCTGATCGTGAGCCATGTGCCCGAGCCCGGCCTCGACGCCGACGCGCCGTTCGCCATGGTCGCGACCATCCTGGAGAGCGACAACTTCCTCGGCCGCGTGCTGACCGGCCGCGTCGAGCAGGGGCGGGCGACCGTGAACATGCCGGTGCGCGTCATCAGCTTCGACGGGCGCGCGGTGGAGACCGGGCGGCTGACCAAGCTGCTCGCCTTCCGCGGCCTGGAGCGCGTGCCGGTGGACGAGGTTTCGGCCGGGGACATCATCGCGGTGGCCGGCCTCAAGGAGGCGACCGTGCCGGATACGATCGGTGCCATGGAGATCGGCGCCGCGCTGCCGGCGATCCCGATCGACCCGCCGACGCTGTCGATGACCTTCCGCATCAATGACGGCCCGCTCGCGGGGCGCGAGGGCAAGAAGGTGACGTCGCGGCAGATCCGCGACCGGCTGTTCCGCGAGGCGGAGGGCAATGTCGCGATCCGCGTGACCGACTCCACCGAGACCGAGGCGTTCGAGGTGGCCGGGCGCGGCGAGTTGCAGCTCGGCGTGCTGATCGAGACGATGCGCCGCGAGGGCTTCGAGCTGACGATCGGCCGGCCGCGCGTGCTGACCCGTGACAACCCGGAGACGGGCGCGCGCGAGGAGCCGATGGAAGAGGTGCTGATCGACGTGGACGAGCCGTATTCCGGCGTCGTCGTCGAGAAGATGAGCCGGCGCAAGGGCGAGTTGCAGGATATCCGCCCCTCGGGCGGCGACAAGCAGCGGCTGACCTTCCACATCCCGAGCCGCGGGCTGATCGGCTATCACGGCGAGTTCCTGACGGATACGCGCGGCTCCGGCGTGATGAACCGGCATTTCATCGGCTACGGCCCGTGGAAGGGGACGATAGAGGGGCGGCGCAACGGCGCGCTGATCGCCAATGCCGATGGCGAGAGCGTGCAATACGCGCTGTTCTACCTGCAGGAACGCGGCACGCTGTTCATCGGCGGCGGCGAGAAGGTTTACGAGGGCATGATCATCGGCGAGCACAGCCGGGAGAACGACCTCGACGTGAACCCGATCAAGGAGAAGAAGCTCACCAATATCCGCGCCGCGGGCAAGGACGACGCGCTGCTGCTGACGCCGCCGCGCCGGATGAGCCTGGAGCAGGCGATCGCCTATATCGAGGATGACGAGCTGGTGGAGGTGACGCCGGGCGCGGTGCGGCTGCGCAAGCGGCATCTCGATCCGCACGCGCGCAAGAAGGCCGAGCGGGCGTCCGACGCCGCCTGATCCGGCGGCGGTAGCCTTCAGAACGGGGTGAGGCCGGCCGGCGCGACAACGCCGGCCGGTTTTTTTTCAGTCCCAGTCCGGCGCGAAGGCCGGATCGACGAAGCGCTGGTTTTTCGGCAGGGCGGCGAGGGCGGCGCGGTCCTCGCCATCGAGGGTGATGGCGAGGGCGGCGAGGTTGGCGCGCTGGGTTTCCTCGCGCGCGGCCTTGGGGATTGCCGCGACACCGTCCTGGTCGAGCAGGTATTTGAGGGCGACCTGCGCCGGCGTCGCGCCATGTTTCGCGGCCACCTCCGCGAGCGCCGGATGGTCGCCGAGCCGGCCCTGGGCGAGCGGGCAATAGGCGGTGACGGTGATGCCGTGGGCCCGCGCGTAGTCGAGCACCGCGTCCTGCCCGAGCAGGACGTGATATTCCACCTGGTTGCAGGC
Organism: Acidiphilium sp. JA12-A1; assembly: GCF_000724705.2. NCBI lineage: Bacteria > Pseudomonadati > Pseudomonadota > Alphaproteobacteria > Acetobacterales > Acidocellaceae > Acidiphilium > Acidiphilium sp. JA12-A1. Next base: position 3,922 of record NZ_JFHO01000043.1, on the reverse strand, counting down.
GATCTCGGCGCCGATCGCCTCCACCGCCTGGCGCATCAGCGCGACGGTGAAGTTCGACACGCCGATATGCCGTACCAGGCCTTCATGTTTGAGATGCGCCATGGTGGCGAGGACCGCGGCGAGATTCATCGAGGGCGAGGGCCAGTGGATCAGGAAGAGGTTCACATGGTCGGTGCGCAGCTTGGCGAGGCTGGCCTCGATGGCGCGGCGCACGCCGTCCGGCGTGAGGTTTTCGTACCAGACCTTGGTGGTGAGGAAGATCTCGTCGCGCGGGATGCCGCTTTCGGCGAGGGCGGCGCCGACGGCCTCCTCGTTGCCGTACATCTCGGCGGTGTCGATATGGCGATAACCGAGCGCTAGCGCGCGGGTGACGGCGGCGGTGCAGTCGCGCCCGCTCATCCGCCAGGTGCCGAGACCGAGCTTGGGCATGGCGAGCGCGCCGCCGGTGATGGGCATGCTGGTCATGTCAGTCCTTTCGCGAGAAATCGATCAGGGCAAGAAAGCCGGACTCCGTGCCGAAGGCGAGATGGGCGCCGTTCGGACTCCAGCCGAGGGCGGAGACCGCGCCGCGTCCGGCGGCGGCGACGGGCAGGATGCGTTCGCGTGCGATGTCGGCCACGACGACCGAGCCGTCGGCGAAACCGGCGGCGACGACCTCGTGCTGCGGATGGCAGGCGACGCGGCGGACCACCGTTTCGCCGGCGGCGAGTTCGAGCGGCGCCTTGCCCATCGGCCCGCCGCCGAAGAACGGCCAGATCACGATGGCCTCGGCGCCGGCGGTGGCGAGCCATTTGCCCGAGCGGGTGAAGTCGAGCGATTCGGGCTTTGTCGGGTAGCCGCTCATCCGCATGTGCTGGCCGTCGGGCAGTTTCCAGCCATGCAGCTCGTTTTCCTGCATGGTGGTGACCATCGCCTCGATATCGGGATGCAGGGCGATGGCGAGATGGCTGCCCTTCCATTCGAAGACCTGCGGCTTCGCGTTCTCGGAGCGCACGAACCAGAGCGAGGCGCCGTTGTAATGCGCGGCGGCGAGGCGGCGGTGCTTCGGATCGAGCGCCATGCCGGCGACGGTCGAGGGATGCGCGAGGGTGCGGAGTGTGGCGCCGGCGGCATCGAGCAGGTGGATCGTCTTGCCGACCGCGGCCGCCCGCAGCGGCGCCTTGCGGTCCGGCACGGTGAGAACGTGCTCGACCCATTTCATGCCGAAGCTGGCGAGTTCGGTGCTTTCGCCCGTTGCGGAATCGAGGCGTTTCAGCGCGCCGTCATCGCCGCCGGAGCAGAAGCCGCTTTGGTCGATATCCGGCGCGAGGGCGAGCACCGCGCCGTCGTGGCAGGCGTGTTCGGCGAAGGCGCCGCCGGCGAGGCCGCGCAGCACGATCCGCCCGTCACCGAGTCCGGCGGCGAGGGTGCCGCCGGCGCGGTCGAAGGCGAGGGCGGTGACGAACTCGGCGCAATCGTGCGAGACGCCGCGCACACGGAGCATCTCGTCCGCGTCGGTGACCATGCCGCTCATTCGGCGATGCAGCTTTCGAAGCCGCGGCGCAGCATCGGCCGGTTGAGATCGCGGCCGATGAAGACGATGCGGCTTTCGCGTTCCTCGCCATCCTTCCACGGGCGGATGAAATCGCCATCCGCCATCATGTGCACGGCCTGGAAGGCGAAGCGGCGATCCTCGCCGGCGAAGGCGAGGATGCCCTTGGTGCGCAGGATGTCCTGGCCCTGGGTGGCGAGGATGCCGCCGATCCAGGCGTTGAACAGCTCGGGGTCGAGCGGCTTCTTCACCGAGAGGCTGATGCTGCTCATGTGCTCGTCATGGGTGTGGGAATCCTCCTCGAGGAAATCCGGCACGGATTGCAGCACGCGGTCGAGGCTGAAGGCGTTGATGCCGAGCAGGCGGTCGGCCGGCACGTCGGCGCGGGTCGTGTGGTGGATCTGGGCGAAGCGGTTGATCGTGCGGATCCGCGCCTCGACATCGGCGAGTTCCTCCGGGGTGACGAGGTCGAGCTTGTTGAGCACGATGACGTCGGCGAAGGCGATCTGGTCCTCGGCTTCCGGCGCGTCGGCGAGGCGGGCGGGCAGGTTCTTCGCGTCGACCACCGTGACGATCGCGTCGAGCCTCGTTTTCGCCTTCACGTCCTCGTCGACGAAGAAGGTCTGCGCGACGGGGGCGGGGTTGGCGAGGCCGGTGGTCTCGACGATGATGCCGTCGAAGCGGTTGCGGCGCTTCATCAGCCCGCCGATGATGCGGATCAGATCGCCGCGCACGGTGCAGCAGATGCAGCCGTTGTTCATCTCGAAGACTTCCTCGTCGGTATCGACGACGAGGTCGTTGTCGACGCCGCGCTCGCCGAACTCGTTGATCACGACGGCGTATTTGCGGCCGTGATCCTCGGTGAGGATGCGGTTGAGCAGGGTGGTCTTGCCGGCACCGAGAAAGCCGGTGAGGACGGTGACGGGAACGAGATCGCTCATGCGGGAGATCCTGTCGTGGTGGGGCGTATCGTTGCTTCGGGATATAGGCAGGCGGGCTCGGGCGGACCAGAGCGCGGCAGGGCGAGGCCGAGGCCGAGCATGACGAAGAGCCAGCCCGCCATCGGCAGCACGGCGAAATTGTCGGTCGAGGCGAGCGGCCAGGCATAGGTCAGCACGCCGATGAAGGCGCCGAGCGCCATCGGCCGGCGCATGATTCCGCGGCCGAGTGCCAGCAGCCAGGCCGCGTTCATCGCGGCGAACAGCACGAGGCCGACCAGCCCGCCATCGAGGGCGGCCTGGAGATAGAAATTGTGCGGATGGATGTTGCAGGCGCCGCGCTTCAGGCTGGTCGGGCCGATGCCGAGCGCGGGGAGGCCGCGATCGAACCGCGGCTCGGGGCAGAAATCGCGGAAGCCGTTGAAGCCGTAGCCGCGCAAGGGGGCGTGCTCGATCATCACCGTTGCCCGCGTGTAGAGTTCGCCATAGGGGCTTTTCGCGAAATGGCTGACCTGGCGGCCGGTCTCCAGCACCAGCTTGTCGAAACTGGGCGGCGAGACCAGTTTCAGCGCCGGGATCGCGAGCACGATCAGCACGCCGAGGCCGATCGCCGGCAGGCGGATCGGCCGGAAGGCGAGGGCGGTGACGGCGAGGCCCAGCAGCGCCAGCGCGAAGGGCATGCGCTGGCCGATCACCAGCGTTGTCGCGAAGCCGAGCCCGCCGACGGCGGCGGCCGCGAGTTTCGGCGCGGTGCCCCGCCGCGCGATCAGCGCCGCGATGACGGGCAGGGCGGTGAGAAACAGCAGGTGGCTGAACGGCGGGCCGGCGCGCGGCGCCCAGAACGGGCCGGTGAGCGCGCCGTCGCCCCAGCGGTGGTCGCCGAAGATGTTCACGCCGAAAATCTCCTGCTGCCAGCTTTGCAGCAGGATCCAGGCTTCGCAGGCGGCAAGGGCGAGCCAGAACCGGGTGCGCGCGGCCGGTGTATCGAGCACCCAGTGGCCGAGGGCGGCGGCGAGCACCAGCAGGCGGATCAGCACCAGCGCCTGGGTGAAGGATTTCCAGCCGCCCGGCCCGAGGCCGAGGGCGGGGATCGGCGTCGAGCAGATCATCACCGCGATCCACCAGAGGCAGCCGAACACGAACCAGGGCTGCCGCGCCCAGCGCCAGTCGCCGGTGCGGGCGGCGTGGACGAGGAACAGGATATCGACCGCGCCCATCGCCAATTCGGCGCCGGCGCGGGCGTAAAGCAAGCCAAACGGCAGGATCAGGGCGGCGATGAGGGCGGCGCGTTGCATGGTCATGCCCCGCTCATACCGGCGTTTCGGCGTCGCGCAACCGCTGCAGGCGGGCGGCGATGACGGGCGTGTCGAACAGTTGCGCGCGGGCGCGGCCGGCGGCGGCGAGGCGGTCGCGGGCCGCGTCGTCGTCCGCCAGACGCAGGAAGGCGGCTTCC
>NZ_JFHO01000044.1:0-161802 GCF_000724705.2 Acidiphilium sp. JA12-A1 | reverse complement strand
GTGCCGCGTGGGCGGTTGCGGCGTGGGCGGTGCGGAAGCCGGAGACGCGGCCGGCGAGGCGGCTGATTTCCTCGCGCAGGGAGTGGGTGGCGGCGGAGGTCTGCTCGACCATGGCGGCGTTCTGCTGGACGGCCTGGTTCATCTGGCCGGTGGCGGCGTTGATTTCGGCGAGGCTGCCGGCCTGTTCGGCGGCGGCGGTGGCGATTTCGCCGACGAGGCCGTGCAGGTCGGTGACGTGGCCGAGGATGGTATCGAGCGCGGTGCCGGTTTCGCCGACGAGGCGGACGCCGTTGCCGACCTGTTCGGAGGAGCGGGCGATGAGCAGCTTGATGGATTTGGCGGCATCGGCGGAGCGGTGCGCGAGGGCGCGGACCTCGGAGGCGACGACGGCGAAGCCGCGCCCGGCATCGCCGGCGCGGGCGGCCTCGACCCCGGCGTTGAGGGCGAGGAGGTTGGTCTGGAAGGCCATTTCATCGATCAGGCCGATGATCTGGTCGATTTCGCGGGCGGATGTTTCGATGCGGTTCATGGCGACCACGGCCTCGCCGACGATGGCGTGGGACTTGCGGGCGGCGTTGTTGGTGGCGTCGACGGCGCTGGCGGCCTTGGAGGCGTTGTCGGCGGTGCGGCGGATGCCGGTGGTGACGCTGTCGAGCACGGATGAGGTTTCCTCCAGGGTGGAGGCCTGCTGTTCGGTGCGGCGGGCGAGATCCTCGGCGGCTTCGGCGATTTCGGCGACGCCGAGATTGATTTCGTCGGTGCTCTGGCGGACGCCGTTGACGCTTTCGGCGAGGCGGCTGGCGGCGGTGTTGAAGTCGATGCGGAGCTTGTCGAGCGAGGGGATCAGCTGGCGGTCGACGGAGGCGGTGAGATCACCTTCGGAGACGCGTTCGAGGGCGTCGCCGACGAGGCCGACCTCGGCCATGCGTTCGGTGAGGTCGACCGCGAACTTGACGACCTTCGTGACCTTGCCCTCGGCGTCGTAGACCGGGTTGTAGGTGGCCTGGAGCCAGACGTGGCGGCCGCCCTTGCCCACGCGCTCGAAATCACCAGCAATGAATTCGCCCTGGCGCAGGCGTTCCCAGAAGGCCTGGTATTCGCGGCTGGCGGCGTATGCTGGTGTAGCGAACATGCTGTGCTTGCGGCCCACGATCTCGTCGCGCGCGTAACCCATCACGCGAAGGAAGTTGTCGTTGGCTTCGAGGATGGTGCCGTCGAGCGCGAACTTGATGACGGCCTGGGAGCGCTCGATGGCGTTGAGGATGCTTTCGTTTTCGGCGGCGGCCCGTTTCTCGGCGGTGATGTCGAGGGCGACCTTGACCACCTTCGCGACCTTGCCGGCGCGGTTGCGGACGGGGACGTAGGAGGCGCGGAGCCAGACATCGTGGCCGGACTTGGCGATGCGGCGGAACTCGCCGGAGCAGAAGGCGCCGCCGCGCAGGCGCTGCCAGAACTCGCCGTAGGCGGCGCTGTCGCGCTCGGTTACGGTTACAAAAATACGATGATGGCGCCCGATGATGTCGGCGGCGCCGTAGCCCATCAAACGGAGAAAACTGTCGTTGGCGTCGATGATCGTGCCGTCGGGTTTGAAACCGATGATGCCGAAGGAGTTTCCAATGGCATCAAACATCCTGCTTTTGTCAGAGATTTGACGTAGCTTCCCAATAACCACGAAACAATTCCCATTTTTATTGATTGATCTATTTTATTAAATAAAACTTCTATCCGGGTCTCCTTAACAATGTATTACCGGAATCTGATATTTTCATGCTGCACGCTGACTATCATGTCATTCGGCCAAAGATGCCGCGACTATCAAATAGACAAGGCGCTACATGCGATGGGATCGGAGGCGTTCCAGATCGAGGTTGTCAGCGCAGCCGTTCCGGCGCACTGGCGAGATGTTCCGAACGGTTTCTTTGGTCTCGGACCGTCGCGAAGCCGCAAACATCAGCGTTGTGGATCGGCCACCGAACCCCTTTAGCTTCGAGATGGGTGAGCGCGTACGCCGCGGTTCAGCGCGACGAGGCCGGCGGATAGCTGCGAAATCATGATTGAAGCCAGATGGTCTGAGCCCTAAGTTCCCGCCATTCAGGAGTAGAGTCTCATCCTCGAGTGATGCCCACGATTGGGCGTAGGTGCAACAGCCGGGTTGGGGGTTAACCCCCAACCCGGCGCGCCGCTGATTTTTCCCGCCACCTCTGCCGGGGTTTTGTTGCCCAGGCTCGAATGGGGGCGGTGATGATTATAGTCGTGACGCCAGGCGGCCAGCACGGACCTCGCTTGAGGCAGGCTCGTGAACAAGGTCTCGTTCAGACACTCGTCCCGGAGCCGGGCGTTGAAGCTCTCGACGAACCCGTTTTGCTGGGGCTTGCCGGGCGCGATGTAATGCCATTCCACGTTCCGCTCTTTCGACCAGCGCAGGATCGACATGCTGGTGAGCTCAGTGCCGTTGTCGCTGACCACCATGAGCGGGCGCGCCCCGCGCTCAGTGATCGCCATATCCAACTCGCGTGCCACCCGGGCGCCCGAAATTGACGTGTCGGCGATCAAGCGAACGCATTCGCGGCTGAAATCGTCCACGACGGCGAAGATCCGAAACCTGCGCCCGCATGTCAGGGCGTCGGAGACGAAATCCAGCGACCAGCGCTGATTGCAGCCCTGCGGAATGGTCATCGGAGATCGTGTGCCCAAGGCCCGCTTTCGCCCGCCGCGACGGCGAACCTGAAGACGTTCTTCGCGGTAAAGGCGCCGAAACTTCTTGTGGTTCATGGAAATTCCTTCGCGGCTGAGCAGCCAGTGCAGGCGCCGATAGCCAAATCGACGGCGCTCGCCCGCAAGCACGCGCATGCGTTCGCGAGCCTCCGCATCATCCGGGCGGCGGCTTTGATACCGCACCGTGGTCCGATCCACGCCCAGCGCATCGCAGGCCCGGCGTTGGCTCACCTCGAACAGGCTCTGAAGATGAGCTACCGCCTCCCGCTTATGGCTGGGCGCTAGAATTTTTTTGACGCAATTTCCTTGAGCATGGCGTTGTCCAGCACGGCGTCCGCCAACAGCCGCTTGAGCCGAGCGTTCTCGTCTTCCAGCTGTTTGAGCCGCCTGGCGTCCGAGACTTCCAACCCGCCGAATTTGGCCTTCCACTTGTAAAACGTCGCCGAACTGATCCCGTGTCGACGGCAGACCTCCGCCGTCGACATCCCCGACTCCTGCTCTTTGAGGATGCCGATGATCTGTTCCTCGCTAAACCGACTGCTCTTCATCTCGTCCGTCTCCCTGATGGGGCGGACTCTACTCATTCCTGGAGGAAATCCACGGGCTCAGACCAACGTGCAACAGGCACTTTCAGAAAAAACTCCATCTCGTGCAGCGCAAGGAAGTCGGGGGAGTTCGCGTAAAGGCCTCCGTCCGCGAATAACTCGCCACCAATTTGGTGGATAGGGAAGAAGGCAGGGGCAGCGGACGTCGCGAGCGCAACATCAACGACCTTTAGATGGAGATCACGCACGAAGGTCGGGTGATGCGGCGTCTTAAATACTTGAGGCCTTCCCTTGGTAAGATTCACGCTAGGGACGATGGTCCGCTGCCGAAGGTCCCCGATCAACAACTGAGACCCGACAATGGCCTCAATGACGGCCCGCAGTGGCTCTGAACGGTATTTAGCCTTCTTGAAGTTACGCCTTAGATCCAGAAATCTGCAGAAATCTGTCTGGGGCGGGGGTAACTCTGAAAATATGGCACCGCCGTTTTCGATGAAGGCATCGCGGATATCAGCGGCAGATGTACCGGCGGCCAACCCCAAGGCGATAATCCCGCCGACCGATGTGCCTGCAAGCAGATTGAACGTATTGTGAAGTGGCTTACCACTGATCTTTTCCAACTCGGCAAGCACGGCAGCTGTATACAGCCCCAAATACCCGCCGCCTGATAGACATAGCACCTGCTGCACGTCTGCCATGGTAACGTAAATAGAACGTTACGGGATCATGCTGCAAGACTGGTCCAGAAATTTTGGCATTTTGGCCTTTTCCGCTCGTTGCGATAAGCCTTACACTGGTTTTGAGACTTTGAGGGTCGTCTCCCCATCCTGCTTCCCTACCAACTTCTGAAGGTGCCCTGCGGCTTCCGATCGCACGGCGCCGACCTCCTTCGTGCAATCGGCGGTGAGGCACCGCCGTGGCGCTATTTTGAGCGAGGCCCCGGCCGGCTTCCGCTCGACCGGATCCTTGCTCTCAACGAACGAGGTCATGATTGATGCAGTTCGACCTGACCATGGTTCCCACGAGGCGCCGTGTCGCACACGCGATCCGGCCCCGCGGCAAGCCGAGACCGCCGCACCGCACGACGACGCGGTGATCGAGGCCGCGTTGGTCGCGCTGGCCCGCCAACTGGGTCACCGCACCGCCCGGTCCTTCAGTTACGACGAACGCCTCTCAGCATTTGGACCTTCAATCTCCCCTTCCATAGATGCGCCGGCAGGTTAGACTCCGGATGGAAGATGCAAGGAGAATTTGAGGACGTTTTCGGTATTGTGACCTCTGAGTCCGTCAGGCTAGGTTCCGTACCTATTGCCATGACTACGGGAGTTTTGATTCAAGTCTCTACGGAGGGTTTGGATCATGGCGGAATTATTCTGGCTGAACGACGCGCAATGGGCTGCGATCGAGCCGCTGTTGCCCAAGCTCGGCGGCAAACCGCGGGTGGACGATCGCCGGGTTCTGAGTGGCATCCTGCATCGCTTTCGCGAGGGCTTGCGGTGGCGCGCACTTCCGGAGGCTTATGGGCCGCGGACCACGGTGTTCAACCGGTTCAACCGCTGGAGCCAGCGTGGCCTCTGGCAGGAGATCTTCGCGGCCCTTGTCGCCTGCGCGGATCCCCCGCGCATCGCCATGGTGGACAGCACCTCGGTTCGGGCACATCGCGCGGCCGCGGGCGGTAAAGGGGGGCGCAAAGCCAGGCCATCGGCCGGTCGAGGGGTGGACGGACGACCAAGATCCACGCCGTCGCGGATGACCTGGGGCGCATCGCCGCCGTCCTCCTGACGCCGGGACAGGCCTCCGATATCAGTGGCGCCCGAGCGCTTCTCCCCACCATGCCACCGCCAGAAGACCTGATCGCCGACAAGGCCTACGACGCCGATGACCTCCGCGCCTTCCTCACCAGGCAGGGCACAAGGCCGGTGATCTCGCCCATGCCAAACCGCCGCGCCATACCGCCCTTCGACCCCGTCGCCTACAGAAAGCGCAATCTCATCGAGCGTGCCTTCTGCAGGCTCAAAGACTGGCGCGCCATCGCTACACGATACGACAAGACCGCACGAAACTTCCTCGCCGGGATCTGCCTCGTCCTCGCCGTCACCGCGTGGATCAGTTGAGTCCAGAACCTAACATTCCGTAGTCCCAAATCTTTCGACATGGACACCATATGATCATATTTTATGTAATCAAATGATATACTTCATCTGAAAGCGTCATCACTCGGCACCCCTCCTTGATGTAGATCAAAGTGACATTTCGAATTGTCACTATAACCTGACATATCAAAATCACCGGGAGGGATGGATGCGGATCCTGCTGTTGCATCCGAATTATCATTCGGGCGGCGCCGAAATCGCCGGAAACTGGCCGCCCGCCTGGGCCGCCTACATCGCCGGCGCGCTGAAATCCGCCGGCTTCACCGATCTGCGCTTCATCGACGCGATGACCAACGACCTGTCGGACGACGCCCTGCGCGACATCCTCCGCGCCGAACGGCCGGACATCATCGGCAGCACCGCGATCACCCCCTCGATCTACAAGGCCGAGCGCCTGCTCAAGATCGCGCGCGAGGAACATCCCGGCGCGCTGACGGTTCTCGGCGGCGTGCACGCCACCTTCATGTATGGCCAGGTTCTCGCCGAAGCCCCCTGGATCGACGTGATCGTCCGCGGCGAGGGCGAAGGGATCATCGTCGATCTCGCCCGTGCCGTGGCGGCGGGGAATTTCGCGGCAACCCGCCACGACATCCGCGGCATCGCCTTCCGCGAGGCGGGCAAGGTCGTCGCCACCGAAGCCGCCCCCACCGTCAAGGATCTCGACGCCCTCGCCCCCGACTGGAGCATCCTCGACTGGGACCGCTACCGCTACATCCCGCTCGGCACCCGTGTCGCCATCCCCAACATGGCGCGCGGCTGCCCCTTCACCTGCTCGTTCTGCTCGCAATGGAAATTCTGGCGCGACTACCGCTACCGCGATCCCTCGAAAGTGGTCGATGAAATCGTGCGTCTGCGCGATGAGCACGGCGTCGGCTTCTTCATCCTCGCCGACGAGGAACCGACGATCAACCGGAAGAAATTCGTCGCCTTCTGCGAGGAGCTGATCGCACGCGATGTCGGCCTGCTCTGGGGCATCAACACCCGCGTCACCGACATACTGCGCGACGAGGCGCTGCTGCCGCTCTACCGCCGCGCCGGGCTCATCCATGTCTCCCTCGGCACCGAGGCCGCCGCCCAGATGAAGCTCGACCGTTTCAACAAGGAAACCACGATCGAGCAGAACCGCAAGGCGATCGCCCTGCTGCGCGCCGCCGGCATCGTGGTCGAGGCGCAGTTCATCGTCGGGCTGGAGAACGAAACACGCGAAACGCTGGAGGAAACCTACCGCATGGCGCGCGACTGGGCGCCCGATCTCGCCAACTGGTCGATGTACACGCCCTGGCCCTTCTCCGACCTGTTCCGCGACCTGGCCGACAAGGTCGAGGTGTTCGACTACGAGAAATACAATTTCGTCACCCCGATCATCCGCCCCGCGGCAATGGACCGCGCCGAACTGCTCGACCGGGTGATGCACAATTACCGCCGCTTCTACATGCGCAAGGCGTTCTTCTCCTACCCCTGGGCCGGCTCCGGCGCGCGAAGGCGCTATCTGCTCGGCTGCCTCAAGGCGTTCATGAAATCCGGCTTCGAGCGCAAATTCTACGATCTAGGCCGGGTCGGCTACTGGGGGCCGCAATCGAAGCGCAAGGTCGATTTCCATTTCGACGGCGCCCGGAGCAAGGCCGGCGCGGAGCAGGTCGAATGGCGCACCATGCATGACAACAAGCGGCACCCAAGCAAGGCGCCCAGCCCTGCGGAACCACCACCCTGACCGCGCTCGACAATCCGTCGGGGCCGCGCATCGGGCCGAACGCGATCCTCCAGGTCTTCGCCGCCCTCGCCGCCGCCGGCGGGCCAGCCTGCGTTGCCAGGGTCGCGCGCGTGGCCGGCGCCGAATCGCATCTCTCCCATCCGCCCGTCGCGATGGTCTCGGTGGCCGAGGTGCTGGCGCTGCACCGCGCGGTGCGCGCCTGCCTCGGCGCCGGGCCGGGCGGGGCGGTGCTGCGCGCGGCGGGCGAGGCGACCGGGCGCTATCTCCTCGCGCACCGGATTCCGCGCGCGGTCCGCCTCGCGCTCCGCGCCGCCCCGGCGCCGCTCGCCGCCCGCCTGCTGGTCGCGGCGATCCGCCGCCACGCCTGGACTTTCGGCGTGCCGGACGGGCTCGATGCCGCCTGGCGCGGCGGGCTGCGCCTGTTCCTCGCGGCAAACCCTATCGCGGTGCCCGGCGCGGCCGGTCCCGGCTGCGACTTTCACGCCGGCACCTTCGAGGTGCTGTTCCAGGCGCTGGTCGACCGCCACCTTGTCGTGCGCGAAACCGCCTGCCGCGCCGCCGGCCACCCCGCCTGCGTCTTCGCGATCCGGCGCGGCTGATCTCCCGGCAATAGACCGGCGGCGCGGATGATGCTCTACCGGCCTGCCCGATACCCACCCGGCCTCGCCGCCGCGAGGGCTTCGCCTTCGATTTCGGCGCCCAGTTCTGGGTCTGAACCAAACGCCGTGCGGCCTTGAGGGGATTGATCTGTGGTCTGCCCACTTCTGCTACCAGATGGCCTGGAGGAAAAGGTCGGTGGGTATAAAGACATGGGACAGCAGTCTGTCGCTGCCGGGCTTGATCGTGGAGCGCAAGATGCTCGTTGGCGGTGTTGTGCAGATGTCGGGCCGGCTGTCCGCTTCGCAGGCAACGTGTCCGGACTACGGCACGCCGTCGACATCCTGCCACAGCCGGCGCGATCGCATGCTCTCGGAAATGCCCGTCAGTGGGAGCGCGGTCCAGCTTCGGCTATTGATACGACGTTTCGGTGCGGACACGCCTCTTGCCGGCGGCAAACGCTCAGCGAGCCGTTAGCACCCGCATTTGGCCGCCGGTACGGTCGGTGGGTCGGGCGCTGCAATGCGCTGGTGTGCGCGGTGATCCGCTGACAGAGCCACCGCCGCCCGCGCGGGTGATCGGTATCGACGACTTCTCCTGGCGCCGCGGGGATAGCGACGGCGGCATCGTCGTCGATCTCGAAGTCGTCAGGTCATCGACCTGTTGACGGACAGGTGGCGCGAGACCGTGACCGCCTGGCTTGAGCAGAGCCCGCAGGTCGAGATCATCTGCCGTGATCGCGGCCCTGGCTATGGCGCTGCCGCCACCGCAGCGGCGCCCCAGGCGCGTCAGGTAGCCGAGCGCTGGCACATGTTCGAGAATGCGTCTGCGGTGTTCCTTGCGCGGTTCGATCCGAGATGCAGTGCCTGCGCCGTACGCCCGCACCCGCGCGGCCGGTCATCCCGCGACCCTGACCCGCGCCGAGCATATCCAGTGGGATGGCACTCAGCTTCGCCAGGCACTCAACCGACAAATTGTGGATCTTGCCGGGCGAGGCGTGCCGATCAAGGCGATGGAGCGCACCACCGGCGCGTCGTGCCAGACGTTCCGCAAGATCCTGAGCGGCCAGCGCCACGATACATTCTGGCAGCGTCAGAGCGCGCTCGATGCCTGGTCGCTCACGCTCGAGGCCGAGTGGAACGCAGGACGCAGGGTTGGTTCCGAACTCTGGCGGCGCTTGAAGGCATCAGGCTTTACAGGCTCGCTGCGCATGGTCAGCGAACGGACCACGCGCCGCCGCTGTCTCGTCGCCATGGGCCAGCGGTCAGGCCGAAGGCAAAATTACACGCCTCAAATCCATAAAGTGCCAGATGTACGGCCGCGCCAAGATCGATTTGCTCAAGGCACGGTTCATGGTGCCCGCATGACCACATCTGCAGGGAATTTGAGTCAGACCCTGCCATCCATGCCGGCCACCTTCACCAGTACGGATTCTGGATCAGAATTCTGCGCAAGCTGGAATCGCCCATCAATTCAATCCGATCGCAAAACACCCGAGGATAAATCTCTATGATCTGGAATACATCTTTATTGTCTGGTTCACAATTTCATTGTCCGCCGACGAAATAAAATTCATCCCGATGATTGATTATTCGACGGTTACCGATTTCGCAAGATTACGAGGCTGATCGACATCGGTGCCCTTGAGGACGGCGACATGGTAGGCGAGAAGCTGAACCGGGATCGCGTAGAGAATGGGCGCGACGAACGGATCGCACTCGGTGATGATGATGGTCCGGTTCGCGATGCCTGCGAGGCGGGCGGCGCCGGCCTTGTCGCTGAACAGTATGATCCGTCCACCGCGTGCCGCGGCTTCCTGCAGGTTGGACGCAGTCTTTTCGAAGAGCGGGCCGGAAGGCAGCACGGCGATGACCGGCACCGAGGGATCGATCAGCGCGATCGGCCCGTGCTTCATTTCGCCGGCGGGGTATCCTTCGGCGTGGATATAGGTCAGTTCCTTCAGCTTCAGCGCGCCTTCGAGGGCGATCGGCATCATCGAGCCGCGGCCGAAGAACAGCACGTCGCGCGCATCGCGGATGTCTTCGGCAAGGGCGCGGATCTCCGTATCATCGGCAAGGAGCTGGGCCATCTTGCCGGGAAGCTCCATCAGGGCGGCGACCAGCGGCGCGATTTCCGCATCGCTCCGCGCGCCGCGGGCGCGGGCGAGGGCGAGGGTGAAGCCGGCGAGCACGGCGAGCTGTGCGGTAAAGGCCTTGGTGCTGGCAACACTGATTTCCGGGCCGGCGATGGTTTCCAGCATCAGGTCGCTCTCGCGCGCCATCGTGCTTTCCGGCACGTTGACCACCGACATCACCTTGCAGCCCTGGCGCTTCATGTAGCGCAGCGCCGCCATGGTATCGGCGGTTTCGCCGGACTGGCTGATGACGAGGCCGAGCCCCGCGGGGTCGAGCGGTGGCTCGCGGTAGCGGAACTCGCTGGCTACATCAGCATCGACGGCGATCCGCGCGATCTCCTCCAGCCAGTAACGCGCCGTCAGACCGGCATAGTAGGCCGAGCCGCAGGCCGAGAGGCTGATGCGCGGAATGGCGGCGAGGTCGACCGCGAGATCCGGCAGGACCGGCAGGCGGGTTGCCGGGTCGATCATGCGGTTCAGTGTGTCGCCGATGATCGCGGGGTTCTCGTGCAGCTCCTTTTCCATGAAATGGCGGAAATTGCCCTTGCCGATGGACGCGCCGGTCAGGCGGGTCAGCTTGACCTCGCGGGTGACCGGGTTGTTCGCGGCGTCGCGGAATTCGGCACCGCTGCGCGAGACGATCACCCAGTCGCCATCGTCGAGATAGGCGATGCGGCGGGTCAGCGGCGCGAGGGCAAGGGCATCGGAGCCGAGATACATCTCCTCCTCGCCGAAGCCGACCGCGAGCGGGGCGCCGCGCTGCGCGCCGATGATCAGCTCGGGATGGCCGGCGAAGATCAGCGCCAGCGCATAGGCGCCTTCGAGCCGGGCGAAGGCGGCGGCGGCGGCCTCGACCGGGGCGAGGCCGCGGGCGAGATGAAGATCGACGAGCTGGGCAACGGTTTCGGTGTCGGTCTCGGTGGAGAAGACCTGGCCGGCGGCTTCGAGCTCGGCGCGCAGTTCGGCATGGTTCTCGATGATGCCGTTATGCACGACGGCGACGCGGGCGGTGCCGTGCGGATGGGCGTTGCCTTCGGTGGGCGCGCCATGCGTCGCCCAGCGGGTGTGGCCGATGCCGGTGGTGCCGGCGAGCGGTGCCGCGGCGAGGCTGGCGGCGAGGTTGGCGAGCTTGCCCTCGGCCCGGCGGCGGGTGATCGCGCCCTCGACCAGGGTGGCGATGCCGGCGCTGTCATAGCCGCGATAGGCGAGGCGGGAGAGACCGTCGAGCAGCAGGGGGGCGGCGTCGTTCCGCCCGATCAGTCCGACAATGCCGCACATCAGCGTTTTCCCTTCGTCATGCGCAGTTCGGCCGCGCGGCCGGGTTTTTCGACCTGCCGGCCGCGCGCGAGCGCCAGCGCATCCGCCGCCACCGGGTCGGTGATGACGCTGCCGGCGGCGATGATCGCGCGGTCGCCCACCGAAACAGGGGCGACGAGGGCGACGTCCGAGCCGATGAAGGCGTCGGCGCCGATCGTGGTGCGGTGCTTGGCGAAGCCGTCGTAATTGCAGGTGATGGTGCCGGCGCCGATATTGGCGCGCGGACCGATTTCGGCATCGCCGAGATAGGTCAGGTGGTTGGCCTTGGCGCCGGCACCGAGGCGGGCGGCCTTGAGCTCGACGAAATTGCCGACGTGGGCGCCGGCGCCGATGTCGCTGCCCGGGCGCAGCCGCGCATAGGGGCCGATGATGGCGCCGGCGGAGATGGCGCAGCCCTCGAGATGGGAGAAGGCGCGGATCGTGACATCCGGCCCGACCGTCACGCCGGGGCCGAAGACGACATGCGGCTCGATCGTGACATCGGCGGCGAGTGCCGTGTCGGCGGCGAGGAAGACGGTTTCGGGGGCGGTCATCGTCACCCCGGCGGCGAGGGCGGCGGCGCGCAGGCGGGACTGCATCGCCGCCTCGGCGGCGGCGAGCTCGGCGCGGGAGTTCACGCCCCGGCATTCGTCCCACGGCGCCTCGACCACGGCGACGGAGGCACCCTCGGCGCGGGCGACGGCGACGAGGTCGGTAAGGTAGTATTCGCCTTTCGCGTTGTCGTTGCCGATGCTCCCGAGCCAGCGGCGCATGTCGGCAGCGGCGGCGGAAAAGCCGCCGACATTGCACAGGCCGATCGCGCGCTCGGCCTCGGTCGCGTCGGCGAATTCGACGATGCGTTCGGCGAAGCCGTCAGGCCCGATGATGCGGCCGAAGGCGCCGGGTTCCGGCGGGCGGGTGCCGAGCAGCACCAGCGCCGCATCCCCCGCGCCGAGCCGCGCGCCGAGGCGCTGGAGAGTCGGGCCGGTGACCAGCGGATTGTCGCCATAGACGAGGGTGACGGCGCCGGCGCCGAAATGGTCCGCGGCGGCGAGGGCTGCATGGGCGGTGCCGAGGCGCTCGCGCTGGATCACGGTCGGGTGCGGGGCGGCGGCGCGGGCGACCTCGTCCATGTCCGGCCCGGTGACGACCACGGTGGCCGCGAAGGCCGTCTTGCAGGCGGCGAGGAGATGGGCGAGCATCGGCCGGCCGGCGATGTGGTGCAACACCTTGGGTCGGCTCGACTTCATGCGGGTGCCGAGGCCGGCGGCAAGAATCACGGCGGTATTGTGCATGAGCGAAGCGGTAGCCCTGGCCAGCCGCGCCTGTAAAGTGTCCGGCCATCAAATAGGATTTCGGAGTGTGTCATGAATGCTGCACGCGGTGTTGTTTTCGATCTGGACGGCACGGTCATCGACAGCCTGCCGGATCTCGCGGCAGCGCTGAATCGCTCCCTCGCGCGCCATGGCATGGCGCCGGTCCCTCGGGAAGAGGTGGCGCCGATGGTCGGCGATGGCGCGAAAATGTTGCTGAAGCGGGGCTATGAAGCTCGCGGAATGACGCCGGATGACGAGGACGAGGCCATCTTCCTCGCCGATTACGAGGCCCATGTGACCGACCTGACCGAGCCCTATCCGGGCATCGCCGAGGCGCTCGGCACGTTGGCCGCGCGCGGCTACAGCCTGGGGATGTGCACCAACAAGCCGGAGGCCTCGGCGCGCAAGGTGCTGGCGGCGCTGGACCTCGATCGCTTCTTCCCGGTCCTGATCGGCGGCGACGCCACCACGTTCCGCAAGCCCGACCCCCGCCATCTCGGCGCGGTGCTCGAGGCAATGGCGGTCGGCAAGGATGCGGCGGTGATGGTCGGCGACCACCACAACGACATCGCCACCGCGGACGGGCTGGGCGTGGCGTCCATCTTCGTCCGTTGGGGGTATGGGCGCGCGGAAGCGACGGTGTCGATCGACGAAACGGCGGCGCTCGTGCCGGCGGTGGAGCGCCTGCTCGGGGCGGGCTGATCGGGCTGCCCCGCGCACGCGGCCGATTCGCGTGGGCGCCATCCCGCAACCGGCCTTGACGGGCGCTGCTCGATAGCCCATGTGCGGAAACAGGACCTGCATTGTCCGCAATCGGGTGAACCATGTTGAGATTGTCACGACTGACCGACTACGCCGTGGTGGTGCTGGTGCGTCTGGCCCAGGCTGGATGCGTCGAGACCGCGCCCTCGATCGCCGCCGGAACCGGCATCCCGGAGCCGACCGTGGCGAAGGTGCTGAAGGGATTGGCGCAATCCGGCCTCGTGTCGTCGCAGCGTGGCGCGCATGGCGGGTATCGGCTCGGGCGGCCGCTCGCCGCGATTCCGATCGCCGATGTGATCGTGGCGATCGACGGACCCATTGCGCTGACCGCCTGCGTCGAAGGCACCGGCGGATCGTGCGACAGCGCTTCGCTGTGCCCGATGGCGGGGCGCTGGGGCGTCGTGAACGATGCGATCAGCGATGCGCTCAACGCGATCTCGCTGGATGACATGCAGGCGGCCGCATTGCCCAGGGCGTTGCGGGTCGAAGGATCGGATGTCGCGGCGCGCGCGCCGTCAACTGTCGAATAGGGGTTTCCATGCCTGCCGTGAACGAGACGATCGAGACCGTCGACCGGATATCCGGCGGCGGCTACAAGTTCGGCTTCGAGACCAATATCGAGATGGAGTTCGCGCCCAAGGGGCTGAACGAGGACATCGTCCGGCTCATCTCGGCGAAGAAGGGCGAGCCGGAATGGCTGCTCGAATGGCGGCTCAAGGCCTATCGCGCCTGGCTCTCCATGGAAGACCCGGCTTGGGCGCGCATCCGCCATCCGAAAATCGACTATCAGGACCTGCATTATTACGCGGCGCCGAAGAAGCCGGCGCCGAAGTCGCTGGACGAGGTCGATCCCGAACTTCTCGCGATGTACGAGAAGCTCGGCATTCCGCTGAACGAGCGCGCGGCGCTGGCGGGAATCGCCGTCGATGCCGTGTTCGACAGCGTTTCGGTCGCGACCACGTTCCGGGAGTCGCTGGCCAAGGCCGGGGTGATCTTCTGCTCGATTTCCGAGGCGGTGCGCGAGCATCCCGATCTGGTACGGAAATATCTCGGCAGCGTCGTGCCGGCGGGCGACAACTATTACGCGGCGCTGAACTCGGCGGTGTTTTCCGATGGCAGCTTCGTCTTCGTGCCGAAGGGCGTGCGCTGCCCGATGGAGCTTTCGACCTATTTCCGCATCAACGCCCGCAACACCGGCCAGTTCGAGCGCACACTGATCGTCGCCGAGGCTGGGGCCAGCGTGTCGTATCTCGAGGGCTGCACGGCGCCGATGCGCGACGAGAACCAGCTTCACGCCGCGGTGGTCGAGCTCGTGGCGCTCGACGAGGCGACGATCAAGTATTCGACCGTGCAGAACTGGTATCCGGGCGATGCCGAGGGGCGCGGCGGCATCTATAACTTCGTGACCAAGCGCGGCGCCTGCCGGGGGCGGAACTCGAAGATTTCCTGGACCCAGGTGGAAACCGGCTCGGCGATCACCTGGAAATATCCGTCCTGCATCCTGCAGGGCGAGGGCTCGACCGGCGAGTTCTACTCGGTGGCGGTGACGAACAATTTCCAGCAGGCCGATACCGGCACCAAGATGATCCATCTGGCGCCGAACACGACGAGCACGATCGTCTCCAAGGGGATTTCGGCCGGACGCTCGAACAACACCTATCGCGGCCTGGTGCGGATCATGCCGCGGGCGACGAATGCGCGGAACTTCACCCAGTGCGACAGCCTGCTGATCGGCGATCGCTGCGGCGCGCATACGGTGCCCTATATCGAGAGTCGCAACCGCACCGCCAAGGTGGAGCACGAGGCGACAACCTCGAAGATCGCCGATGACCAGCTGTTCTACTGCCGCTCGCGCGGGCTTTCGGAAGAGGACGCGGTGGGGCTGCTGGTCAACGGCTTCTGCCGGGACGTTTTGAAGGAATTGCCGATGGAGTTCGCGGTCGAGGCGCAGAAGCTGCTCGCCGTGTCTCTCGAAGGCTCCGTGGGCTGAGGACGCAACATGCTTGAAATCAAGGGACTGACCGCGACCATCGATGGCAAGGAGATCCTGCGCGGGATCGACCTGACCGTGCCGGAGGGCGAGGTGCACGCGATCATGGGGCCGAACGGGGCGGGAAAATCCACCCTGTCCTACGTGCTGTCGGGCCGCGAGGGCTACGAGGTCACCGGCGGCAGCGTGACGTATAACGGCGCCGACCTGCTGGCGATGGAGCCGGAGGAGCGGGCGGCGGCGGGTGTGTTCCTCGCCTTCCAGTATCCGGTCGAACTGCCGGGGGTGGGCAACGCCAATTTCATCCGCACCGCGCTGAACGCGATCCGCCGGGCGCGCGGCGAGGCGGAACTCGACGCCGTTCAGTTCCTCAAGGAAGCGCGGGCGGCGGTGAAGGCGCTGAAAATGCCGGACGACATGCTGAAGCGCAATGTCAATGTCGGGTTCTCGGGCGGCGAGAAGAAGCGCAACGAGGTGCTGCAGATGGCGCTGCTGAAGCCGACCCTGGCGCTGCTCGACGAGACCGACTCCGGGCTCGATATCGACGCACTCAAGATCGTCGCCGAAGGGGTGAACGCGCTGCGCGGGCCCAGTTTCTCGGCGCTGGTGATCACGCATTATCAGCGGCTGCTCGACCATATCGTGCCGGACCGGGTGCATGTGCTGGCGGCCGGCAAGATCGTCCGCTCCGGCGGGCCGGAGCTTGCGCGCGAACTGGAGGCCAACGGTTATGCGGGGCTGGAGGCGGCATGAGCGGGACTGACCTGCTCGACGGTTTCGACCTCGCCGCGCTGCCGGGCGCGTCCGCGCGGGAGGCGGCGGCGGCGCGGGTGCGCGCCGGCGGCTGGCCGACGAAGCGCGACGAGGCCTGGCACTATACCGATCTCGCGGCCGGGCTGCGCGGTTTTGCTCTCGGCCCCGCCCCGGCGGTGGAGGTCGCGGCTGAACTGCCGGAGGGGCAGCGCGTCGTGTTCGTCAATGGCCGGTTCGATGCCGCGCGCTCGGCGGCGCCCGAATGGGTGGCCCGGCTGAGCGATGTGGCGCTGGGCGATGCGGCGGCGGATCCGGCGTGCGGCGGCGTTGTCGTCGCGCTGAACACCGCGCTGGCGGAGGATGGCGTGGCCATCACCCTGGCGCCGGGCCAGCAGGGCGGCACGCTGTTCCTGGTGGCGCTGGCGGCGGGCCGGGGCGAGACGATGCCGGCCATCGCGCCGCGCCACCGGATCGTGCTCGGCGCCGGTGCGACGCTGACGCTGATCGAGACCGCGCGCGGCGAGGGCAGCTACCTGCACGCGCCGGTCTTCGAGGTTGACCTCGGCGCGGGGGCGCGGCTCAACCATTATCGGCTCCAGGACGAATCCGCCGAGGCGGTGCATGTCGCGACCATCTTCGCCGAGATCGCGGGCGGAGCGGGCTATGAGAGCTTCACCCTCAACCGCGGCGCCCGGCTCAGCCGCAACGAGACCCATGCGCGGCTGACCGGCCCGGCGGCGGATGTCCATCTCAACGCGGCGCAACTGCTCGCCGGCACCCAGCATGGCGACGTGACCACGGTGGTGCGGCACGACGCGCCGGACTGCGCCTCGCGGCAGACGGTGAAATCGGTCCTCGCCGGGGCGGCGCGCGGTGTCTTCCAGGGCCGGATCGAGGTCGATCGCATCGCGCAGAAGACCGACGGCTATCAGATGAACCAGGCGCTGCTGCTCTCCGACGAGGCGGAGATCGACAGCAAGCCGGAGCTGGAAATCTTCGCCGACGACGTGAAGTGCAGCCACGGTGCGACGATCGGCGCGCTCGACCCCGAACAGCTTTTCTACCTGCGCAGCCGCGGCGTGCCGGCGGCGGAGGCGAAATCGATCCTGATCCGCGCCTTTCTCGACGAGGCGCTGGAGCCGGTGACCGATGAGGCGGCGCGGGCCGTCTTCGAGGCGGCGATCGGCGCCTGGTGGCGGGAGGGGGCATGAGCGCGGCCATCGAGCAGCCCGGCTTCGACATCGCGCGCATCCGCGCCGATTTCCCCATCCTGTCGCAGACGGTGCATGGCAAGAAACTGGTGTTTCTCGATAGCGGCGCCTCGGCGCAGAAGCCGCGCGCGGTGATCGATGCGATGGTCCGCTCGATGGAGACACGCTACGCCAATGTCCATCGCGGGCTGCACTGGCTGAGCGAGCGCGCCTCGGACGACTACGAGGCCGCGCGCGACAAGGCGGCGGCTTTCCTTAACGCGGCGCGGGAGGAGATCGTCTTCGTGCGCAACGCGACCGAGGGGATCAACCTCGTTGCCGCGACCTTCGGCCGGTCGGCGCTGCGTCCGGGCGATGCGGTGGTGGTGAGCGAGATGGAGCACCACGCCAATCTCGTGCCCTGGCAGATGCTGCGGGATTCGCACGGGATCGAGCTGCGCATCGCGAAGATCACCGATGCCGGCGAGCTCGACTTCGCCGATCTGGAGCGGCAATTCGCCGATGGGCGGGTGCGGCTGCTGGCGATCACCCATATGTCGAACGTGCTCGGGACCTACACGCCGGCGGAGCGGCTTGCCGCCTTTGCGCACGAGCGCGGGGCGCGGCTGCTGCTCGATGGCGCGCAGGCGGTGGTGCACCGGGCGGTGGACGTCCGCGCGATCGATGCGGATTTCTACGTGTTCTCCGGCCACAAGCTCTACGGGCCGTCCGGCATCGGGGTGCTGTTCGGCAAGCGCGAGCTGCTCGACGCGATGCCCCCCTTCCTCGGCGGCGGCGACATGATCCGCAGCGTGAGCTACGAAAAGTCGACCTGGGCCGAGCCGCCCTACCGGTTCGAGGCGGGCACGCCGGCGATCGTCGAGGCGGTGGGTCTCGCGGCAGCGATCGATTATGTGAACGCGATCGGGTTTCCGGCGATCGCGTCGCATGAGCGGGCGCTGACCGATCACGCGCTGGCGACGCTCGATGCGATCGGCGGCGTCCATGTGGTCGGGCGGGCGCAGGACCGCGGCGGGGTCGTCGCCTTCACCATGGACGGGGTGCATGCGCACGACGTCGCCACCCTGCTCGACAAGCAGGGGATCGCGGTGCGGGCCGGGCATCATTGCGCCGAACCGCTGACCCGCCGGCTCGGGCTTGACAGCACCGCCCGCGCGACGTTCGGCGTCTATACGACGATGGAGGAGATCGACGCGCTGGCGGCGGGGCTGCGGCGCGTGCAGCAGGTGTTCGGCGGATGAGCGGTGCGGCGGATGTCGGCGATCTCTACCAGCGGCTGATCATGGAACGCGCCCGCGCGCCGCTGCATGCCGGCCGGCCGGCGCGCTTCGATGCCGAGGCGGAGGGCGACAACCCGATGTGCGGCGACCGGGTGCATCTGCGCCTGAGCTGCGCGGGCGGGGCGATCGGCGAGGTGTGGCACGAGACCCGCGGCTGCGCGATCTGCGTCGCCTCGGCCGATCTGATGGCGGATGCGGTGGCCGGGCGCTCGCGCGCGGCGGCCGAGGAGCTTGCCGGCGCCTTCGAGACGATGGTGGCGACCGGGGCGGTGCCCGACCGCGAGGATTTCAGCGAATTGCGGGCGCTGTCGGGCGTTCATGAATATCGCTCGCGCCACCGCTGCGCCACACTTCCCTGGCAGGCGCTGCGCGCCGCGCTGACCAAGACGATGGAGACCGGACATGGCGGATGACATGGCCAGGACCGAACCCGTGACCACCTGGACGCCGGAGGGCGAAACCGCGCCGCTGGTGAGCGAGGAGAACGTGATCGCGGCGATTTCCACGGTCTATGACCCGGAAATTCCGGTGAACATCTTCGAGCTCGGCCTGATCTACGCGATCGAGATCGAGGGTGGGGCGGTGAAGGTGGAGATGACGCTGACCGCGCCAGCCTGCCCCAGCGCGCAGGAACTGCCCGAGGCGGTGCGCCTCGCGGTGGGGACGGTGCCGGGGGTGAGCGAGGTAGAGGTCGAGACCGTGTGGGATCCGCCCTGGGATCCCTCGCGGATGAGCGACGAGGCGCGCCTCGCCCTCAACATGTTCTGAGGAGTCTGCGATGACCACGATCCGCACCGAATCCGCACCGCCCCGCCGCAGCCTGCCGCCGCTGATGCAGCTGACCGACGCCGCCGCCGATCGCCTTCGCGCGCTGTATGAAAACGGCCAGCAGGGCCGGCTGCTGCGAATCAGTGTTGGTACCAAGGGGTGTTCCGGCCTGTCCTACGAGATGAACTGGGTGGACGAGCCGGCGCCGACCGACGAACAGGTGAGCGACAAGGGGGTCACGGTGCTGATCGACCGCAAGGCCACCCTGTTCCTCATCGGCACGGTGATGGACTACAAGGTGGAAAAATTCACCTCGGGCTTCACCTTCGAAAACCCGAACGAGAAGGGCCGCTGTGGCTGCGGCGAGAGTTTCCACGTCTGACGCGCCGCGTTGACGCCGCGGCCTGACGGCCGAAAACTGCTTAGAGCATCATCCGATCAGATGGAGTCATCTGATCGGATGGAGATGCTCTGTTTATCAATATGATAGAGCACTACATCCGATCCGAAAGGATCGGAAAGTGCTCTAGGCGATCTCCTCCAGCCCGTCTTTGGTGACACGGCGGAAGAAGCAGTTATGCGCGCCGGTGTGGCACGCCGGCCCGGTCTGCTCGACAAGGAGCAGCAGCGTATCGCCATCGCAGTCGAGCCGCATCTCTACGAGGCGCTGCACATGGCCCGAGCTTTCGCCCTTGCGCCAGAGCTTCCCCCGGCTGCGGCTGAAATAGCAGACCTGCCCGGTGGCGAGGCTCTCGGCGATCGACTCCGCGTTCATCCAGGCCATCATCAGCACCTCGCCGGTATCGTGCTGCTGCGCGATGGCGGGAATGAGTCCGGCTTCGTTGAAGCGGGCGGCGGTGATGACGGGGTGGGTCATGCCGTGCCGTCCGGGCTGAAGCCGTCTTGCAATTCCCCGGCCATGCAGGGGGGCGAGGCGCAGGTGGTGCGGGCTTGGCCGCGCAGCACGGCGAGGCCCTGTTCGAGATCGGCGATCAGGTCGTCGGTGTGTTCGAGGCCGATCTGCAGCCGCAGCATCTCGCCGCCGAAGCGGCCGGTGCCTTCGGTGCGGGTGATGGTGTTGGTGGTCGGCAGGGCGAGGCTCTCATAGCCGCCCCAGGACGCGCCGATGCCGAACAGGCGCAGCGCGTCGGCCATCGCGCAGACGGCATCGTAATCATGCTCGGGCTGGAACACCACGCCGAACAGGCCGCAGGCGCCGGTGAAATCGCGCTTCCAGAATTCGTGGCCGGGGCAGGAGGGCAGGGCGGGATGCAGCACGCGCAGCACTTCCGGCCGGTCCGCGAGCCAGGTGGCGACGGCGAGGGCCGCGCGTTCCTGCTCGGCGAGGCGGACCGTGAGGGTGCGCGCGCCGCGCAGGGCCAGCCAGCAATCGTCCGGCGAGGCGTACTGGCCGAGATCGAGCGCGCCGGCGCGCAGCCAGGCCCAGTCCTCATCCGTCGCGACGGTGATGGCGCCGAGCACGATGTCGGAATGGCCGCCGACATATTTCGTCAGCGCCTGGATCGACACGTCGACACCGTGGCGGAAGGGCTGGAAGGTGCGGATGCCCCAGGTATTGTCCATGAACAGCTTGGCGCCATGCGCGTGGGCGACGCGGGCGAGCATCGGCACGTCCTGCACCTCGAAAGTGTGGCTGCCGGGGCTCTCGGAAAAGATGGCCGTGGTTTGCGGGCGCATCAGCGCCGCCAGCCGGTCTTCGGTAATCAGCGGATCGTAATAGGTGGTGGCGACGCCATAGCGGGCGAGTACACTGTCGCAGAAGCGGCGCGTCGGGCCATAGACGGAGTCCGGCACCAGCATGTGGTCGCCCGCCTTCAGCCAGGCGAGCAGCGGCACGGTGATGGCGGCAAGGCCCGAGGAGACGATCTGGCAATGCGTGCCGCCCTCGATTTCGGCGACCACGTTTTCCAGCGCGAAATGGGTTTCGCTGCCATAGAGACCGTATATCTCCTCCTGTTCGAGGCGGCGCTTGCCGATTTCGCGGCGCGCGGCACAGGAGGGATAGAGCACGGTGGAGCCGCGGACGAGCTTGGGATTCACATAGCCGTGCGACTTGACCGGCCGGCGTGAGGCCAAGGAGAGGCGGGTTTCGAAGCGATCTTCAGTCATGCGGGATCCTCTCCGGTGGCAACCGGGGTGTCGGGCAGGGCGCCCCATTCGGCCCATGAGCCGTCATAGAGCGCGCCCATCGGCAGGCCGGCGCGCGCCAGGCCGAGGGTGAGAACCGCGGCAGTGACGCCCGAGCCGCACATCGTGACCGGGCGGCTGGTATCGTCGATGCCGGCGGCGGCGAAGCGGGCGCGCAACGCATCCGGCGGGAGCATGGTTGCGTCAGCGCCCAGAAGTTCGGAATAGGGTAGCGAACGGGCGCCGGGGACGTGGCCGCCGCGCATGCCGGCGCGCGGCTCCGGCACTGTGGCGGCGTAGCGGCCGGCGGCCCGGGCATCGAGCACGGTTTCCGCTCGACACGCCACATTGGCTTCAATCGCCGCGCGGTCCCGCACACGGGAGGGATCGAACCGGGCAATGAAGCGGCCTGGTGGTCTCAGGTTGGCTTTGCCCTGTTCGAGCGGGCGGCCCTCGGCGCGCCATTTCGGTAATCCGCCGTCGAGCACGAAGACGTTCTCGTGGCCAAAGACGCGAAACATCCACCAGCCGCGAGCCGCCGAAAACAGGCCTCGCTGGTCATAGACCACGATCCGGCTGTCATTGCCGACCCCGAGCGCCTCGACGGCAGAGGCAAAACCTCCTTCATCCGGGAGCATATGGGGCAGGTGCGAGGTCGTATCGGCAATGCGCTCGATATCGAAGAAGGCGGCGCCCGGCAGGTGCGCCTCGTCAAACAGCGACAGCGCATCCTGTGGCTCGTTCGGCAGGTAAAACGACGCGTCGAAAACGACCAGGGCCGGGTCGTCGAGCGTTGCAGCGAGCGCTTCCGTCGAGATCAGTGGGGATGACATGCCCGAGCATTAACTCGCCGGCGAAGATTTGTCTCCCCGCCGGCGCGTCGAGTCAGGCCATGGCAGGCTCGAGCATCCGTCGCACCTCCGCGGCGGCGGCGCGGCCCTTGATGGCATCGCGCCAGGCGCCTTCGGCGATACGCTGATGCGTCATCACGGCATCTTCCGCGCTCGTAATCATGGCGACGCCGGTCTGAGCATCCGGCGGCGCGTCGGTCGAGAAGGGATTGATCGACAGCGATGCGCGCTCGCGCGCGCGCAGAATCGTAAAGGGGCCGTTCGGT
This sequence comes from Acidiphilium sp. JA12-A1, assembly GCF_000724705.2. Classification (NCBI taxonomy): domain Bacteria; kingdom Pseudomonadati; phylum Pseudomonadota; class Alphaproteobacteria; order Acetobacterales; family Acidocellaceae; genus Acidiphilium; species Acidiphilium sp. JA12-A1. The sequence goes on along the minus strand of NZ_JFHO01000044.1, from coordinate 139,306 downwards.
TCGGCCCCGGACATGAGGCCGAATTGCAGGCCGATCGGCTCGCTCTCCATCAGTTCGACCATGCGTTCGACTTCCCTGCGAGCGGTTTCGCGGCACTTCCGACGCAGCTTTTCGGAAAGCGGCAGCGCGCTGGCGATGCCCTGCTCCATGAATCGTCGTAGCGCGGTGGTCGTGAAAATCGCGATGACCGACGGGCGGCGCGCCACGAACATGCGTTTGCGAACCGAGAGCACGCCCAGAACCTGTTCCGCCGCCGAGCGGGCCATGGCCCGATCCTGTCCGCTCGATTCAGCGTTTTCCTCGAACACCTGGGTCAGGGTCGAGTCATATTCATCCGAGGTCGTCAGGTAGCAGACCGGCCCGAAAAATTGCAGGATTTGATCGGATGTCTCCTCGATCTGTCGCAGCCTTTCGAGGTAGCCGATCGGACGGCTGTAATATTCGATGCCGATCCCGAGCAGGGTCAGCGGCGAGATCTTGAGCAGCTCCGCGAGGCGCTTGACGGTGTCGAGCTTGATCACCTCGCCTTTCTCATAGCGGTAGAGTGCCGCGCGGGATACGCCGAGACGGGCAGCAATTTCCTCGGCCTTGAGACCGGATTCCATGCGGTAGGCCCGGAGTTGCTGACCAATATCGTTAAAATGCATCATCCGTTCTCACTTTTAAAACACGAATTCGTTCCAAATGCGGAGCCTAATTTTCAATCCGTTTCTATCAGAAATAGATCGGGACGCAAAATATTATCGGCATACTAAATTCTGGGCATGAACCTCGATTATCCTGACATCGGACCGAATCGTCATGGCTATGGCATCTGAAAAATTGCATATGCCGTATTCTTATTAATTTGTCGAGACAATCGGTGTGAGAAACGAATCTGAAAGACGGGCAGCCGCCCGTCGGCGGGCCGAGCATCGAGGGCGCGATGCCGAGAGGCGCGTCGCCGGATGGTACGCCGCACAAGGCTTTGTTGTGCTTGCGCAAAGGCTGCGCACGGCGGCGGGCGAACTCGACCTCGTGGTGGCCGACCGCACAACGCTCGTCTTCGTGGAGGTAAAGGCACGGAATGCTCTGCGGTCCGCGATCGAATCGGTTGCGCCGCGCCAGCGCCGGCGTCTTGTCGCCGCGGCGGCCATCGTCCTCGCCGGCCAGCCGGACTGGGGGCGAGCGGAGACACGTTTCGACGTTGTGCTGCTCGTCGGGGATGACGTGCACGCGATACGCGACGCGTTCCGCGCCGATGATCCCTGACCTGTTTGGCCGAGCGGCCCGGGAACGGCTATAAGCCTCTCATGAGTGATCCCATGCCCGAGCCGGCCCGGCTCACCGGTACCCGCGCAGACATGCCGGTGAGTGCCGAACTGCGTCGGAACGTGGCGTTCTGGATGCTTCGCGAAATGGAATGTCGCCTTGGCGAGGCGCGGTCGGACCTCGTGATCGACTTCGCGGCCCGCCGAACGACGATCGATGAAGCCGCGGGGGCGGCCGTTGCGCGCGTTGCCGCGAGACTGGCCGGCGAATGGATGCTCCTGGCGCGCGCGGGCGTTCCGCTCCCTCTGGCCGGACTTGCGGCTGCGCGCGTCGCGGCCCAGTTCGCGGAAGCCGAACATCTGACCCTGCCAGACGGCATGGGCTGGGCAGCGACGATGGCGGCGGAACTGCCGCCCAGTGCCGCCAGCTTGGCAGATGTGTCGCGCCGTCTGGCGGACCATGTGGCCGGCGCCGGGGCGGCCGTGGCGGACGAGGCGGCCATCGCGAGGCTGCGCGCCCTATGGCCGGTGATCGGGATCGCCGAGTCGATCATGGAGACGGGGGGCGACATCCGTCTGATGCGCGATCCCCAGAGCGATCTGAACGGCTATGGTTGCAGCCATCGGCCCCGCCCCTGGGCGGTGACCTTTGCCTCGTCGACCGCATCGTCGGTCTCCGAACGGGGATACGAAGCGGCGGACCGCCTCCGGCTGAAGATCACCGCCGCGATGCTGCTGGAGGGTACGCGTCGCCCGATCGAGCGTCAGGCCATAGCCGTAAGGCGGACGATCGGCCGCGATTTCGGCCTTCCGCGCGGCGGAGCCGTCGTGCTTGCGGCTTCCGGCACCGATAGCGAATTGCTGGCGCTGGCGCTGAGCCATCTGCCGGACGCGGTGCGCCCCATCACGACCATCCTGCTCGCGCCCGAGGAGACGGGAAGCGGTGTGCCGATGGCGGCGGTCGGGCGGCATTTTGCGATCGATACGGCAAACGGACATGACGTTTCGCGCGCGGCACCCATCGAGGGCTTCCGTCCGGATACCGAACTGGTTTCGATTCCGTTGCGGGACGAACGCGGCGCTCCGCGTCATCGCGATGCGGTCGAGGCGGAGATCGTCGCAGCTGTCGAGGCCGCCGTGGCATCAGGCCGGCGCGTGATCCTGCATGCGCTCGATCTGTCCAAGACCGGGCTGCTCGCACCATCGATGGCGTTGCTGCGGCGGCTGAGGGCCCGCTTCGGCGACAGTCTGGATATCGTCGTCGATGCCTGTCAGCTGCGGATGGCGCCGGCGCGGATCCGCGCCTATCTCGGCCTTGACGCCGTCGTGCAGGTGACCGGCTCGAAGTTTCTCACCGGCCCGCCCTTTGCGGGGGCCGCGCTGATTCCGCCGGCGATCGCCCGGCGGCTGGGGCGCGGCAGGCTGCCCGCGGGGCTTGAGGCCTATTTCAGCCGGGGCGAATGGCCCCCCGCGGCAAAGGCGGCGCGGGGGCTTCCGGAGGGCGCCAATTATGGTCTGCTGTTGCGCTGGCGGGCGGCGCTCGCCGAATTCAGGGCGCTCGCCTCTGTGTCGGATGCGCGCAAGGCCGAGGTGATCCTGCGCTTCCGCAAGGCAGTCGAGGCGGCGGTTGCCCGTCATGATGTCTTCGTGCTGCAGGATGTGCCCGATCCGGCACGCGAGGGCGAAGGATGGGATACGCTGCGCAGCGTCTTTGCCTTCGCCGTGTGCGCGCCGGGGGCGGCGGATCGCCTGCTCGACCCGGCGGCGGCCCGGCGGCTTTATCACTGGCTGAATGCGGATTGCGCCGCCCTGTTCGACGCCGCCGCCGAGCGGCGCGTGGCGGCGCGGATCTGCCATATCGGCCAGCCTGTCGCCCTGCCGGACGGCGCGGGCGGGCAGGTCGGCTGGCTCAGGGTCTCGGCGGGGGCGCGGCTGATTTCCGGCGAGCCGTCGCATCGCGGCCTTGCCACCGAGCGGCGCCTTGCGCGCGAAATGGCGGACCTCGCACTGGTGTTCGACAAGATCGCGCTGCTGCGCGCGCACTGGGAGCGGGTGGCCGAGGCCGACCCGCGCCCGTGTTACCGATAGGCCGGCTCAGCCGGCGAGGGCGGCTTCCAGCGCGTCCATCCCCTCGCCCAGAACCGTGTCGCTCACCGTCAGCGGCACCAGCAGGCGGATGGCGTTGCCATAGACGCCGCAGGAAATCACGATGAGCCCGTGTTCGCGGGCGCGCGCGATGACCTGCTTCGTAGTGTCGGGGTCGGGCTCGTAGCTGCCGCGCTGCCTGACGATGTCGAAGGCGATCATCGCCCCCGGACCGCGGATCGCGGTGATCGGCGCCACATCGTTGCGCGAGGCGATGCGTTCCAGCCGGCTCTTCATCGTGGCGCCGATCGCATTGGCGCGCTCCACAAGGTTTTCATCCCGGATGACGTCGAGCACGGCGAGGGCGGCGGCGCAGGCGAGCGGATTGCCGGCATAGGTGCCGCCGAGGCCGCCCGGCTCCGGCGCATCCATCACCGCGGCGCGGCCGATCACGCCGGAGAGCGGGAAGCCGCCGGCGAGGGATTTCGCGATCGTCATCAGGTCCGGCTTGACGCCCGAATGCTCGATGCCGAACATCTTCCCGGTGCGGCCGAAACCGGTCTGCACCTCGTCGACGATCAGCAGGATGCCGTGGCGGTCGCAGATCTCGCGCAGCGCCACCAGCAGCTCGGTCGGCGCCGGGATGAACCCGCCCTCGCCCTGGACAGGCTCGATCACGATGGCGGCAACGCGCTCGGGCTCGATATCGGCACGGAACAGCATGTCGATGCCGCGGATACTGTCGGCCACGCTGACGCCGAAGGGCTCGTACGGGAAGGGCGCGTGGTAGATCTCGGCCGGCATCGGCGCGAAGCGCTTCTTGTAGGGAATGACCTTGCCGGTCATCGCCATGGTCAGCAGGGTGCGGCCGTGATACCCGCCGGCGAAGGTGATCACGCCGGGGCGGCCGGTGGCGGCGCGGGCGATCTTGATCGCGTTTTCCAGCGCCTCGGCGCCGGTGGTCAGGAACACGGTCTTGGCCGGCCCCTCGATCGGCGCGATCGCGTTGAGCCGTTCGGCGAGCGCCACGTAAGGCTCGTACGGCGTGACCTGGAAGCAGGTATGGGTGAAGCGGTCGAGCTGCGCCTTCACCGCCTCGATCACCTTCGGATGGCGATGCCCCGTGTTGAGCACCGCGATCCCGCCGGCGAAGTCGATATAGCGCTTGCCGTCCGCGTCCCACAGCTCGGCGTTCTCGGCGCGGGCCGTGTAGGCCATCGGGTGGCTGATGCCCACACCGCGGGCCACGGCGGCCTCGCGCCGCGCATGAAGGTCGGTATTCGTGCTCATTCCTCGATCTCCGCGGCGGCGGGGTTACGGTGCATCGTGCTGTGCACCACGAAATCGGCTTCGGTCGCGTCGCGGATCTGCTCGATCGTCACATCGTCGGGCTTGTCGACCAGGACGAGCGACGGGGATCGCGCATGGTCGACCTCGAACACCGCCATGTCGGTGACGATCATGCTGACCACACCCTTGCCGGTGAGCGGCAGAGTGCATTTCTTCAGGATCTTGGGCTCGCCCTTCGCCGTGTGCTCCATCAGCACGACGACGCGCGGCACGCCGGCGACGAGGTCCATCGCCCCGCCCATGCCCTTCACCATCTTGCCGGGGATCATCCAGTTCGCGAGATCGCCGTTCTCGGCCACCTGCAGCGCGCCCAGGATCGAAATATCGATATGCCCGCCGCGCACCATGGCGAAGGACTGGGCAGAATCGAAATAGCTCGTGGTCGGCAATGCGGTCACGGTCTGCTTGCCGGCGTTGATCAGGTCGGCGTCCTCCTCGCCCTCGTAGGGGAAGGGGCCGATGCCGAGCATGCCGTTCTCCGAGTGCAGCTGCACGGAGATGCCCTCGGGAATGTGGTTCGCCACCAGCGTCGGGATGCCGATGCCGAGATTGACGTAGAAGCCGTCCTTCAGTTCACGGGCGGCGCGGGCCGCCATCTGATCGCGTGTCCAGGGCATGTTTCCCTCCTCAGGCCCGCTCGCGGACGGTGCGTTTCTCGATATGCTTCTCGACGTGCGCGAGCTTGACGATGCGTTTGACGTAGATGCCGGGGGTGACGATGTGGTCGGGGTCGATCGTGCCGGGTTCGACGAGTTCCTCGACCTCGGCGACCGTCACCTTCGCGGCGGCAGCGCAGATCGGATTGAAGTTCCGCGCCGTCTTCCGGTAGACGAGATTGCCCTCGGTATCGCCCTTCCAGGCATGGACCACGGCGAGATCGCCGAAAATGCCGCGTTCCATCACGTAGTGCCGGCCGTCGAACTCGCGGGTTTCCTTGCCTTCGGCAACCTGGGTGCCATAGCCGGTGGCGGTGAAGAAGGCGGGGATGCCGGCGCCGCCGGCGCGGATGCGCTCGGCCAGCGTGCCCTGCGGGTTGAACTCGATCTCCAACTCGCCGGCGAGATACTGCCGGGCGAAGGTGGCGTTCTCGCCGACATAGGAGGAGATCATCTTCTTCACCTGCCGCGTGTCGAGCAGGATGCCGAGACCGACCCCGTCGATCCCGGCATTGTTGGAGACGATGGTCAGGTTGCGCACCCCGCTCTCGCGGATGGCCTCGATCAGCGCCATCGGCACGCCGCACAGGCCGAAGCCGCCGGCGAGGATGGTCATGTCGTCGCGCAGCAGACCGGCGAGCGCCTCGACGGCGCCGGAATAGACCTTACGCATCCGGTTGGTTTCCTCCCTGGTGTTTCAGCGTTCGACGCACATGGCCACGCCCATGCCGCCGCCGATGCACAGCGTGGCGAGCCCCTTGCGGGCGTCGCGCTTCTGCATCTCGAACAGGAGCGTGGTGAGTACCCGCGCGCCAGAGGCGCCGATCGGGTGGCCGATGGCGATGGCGCCGCCGTTCACGTTGACCTTCGCCGGGTCGAGATTGAGGCCCTTGTTCACCGCGCAGGCCTGTGCCGCGAAGGCCTCGTTCGCCTCGATCAGGTCGAGATCGGCGACCGACCAGCCGGCGCGGGCGAGCGCTTTCTGCGAGGAGGGGATCGGCCCGGTGCCCATCACCGCGGGATCGACGCCGGCGGTGGCGAAGCTGGCGATGCGGGCCAGCGGCGTCAGGCCGCGCTTCGCCGCTTCCTTCGCCGACATGACGACGAGGGCGGCGGCGCCGTCGTTGATGCCGGAGGCGTTGCCGGCGGTCACGGTGCCGTCCTTCGAGAAGGCGGGCTTGAGCTTCGCCATGCTCTCGGCCGAGGCGTCATGGCGGATGTATTCGTCATCGGCGATCACGACCTCGCCCTTGCGGGTAACGATCGTCACCGGCGCGATCTCGTCGCGGAAGCGGCCGGACTTCTGCGCCGCCGAGGCCTTCTGCTGCGAGGCGAGGGCGAGGGCGTCCTGCTCCTCGCGGGTGATCTGATAGGACCGGGCGACGTTCTCGGCGGTGGTGCCCATGTGGTAGCCGTTGAAGGCATCCCACAGCCCGTCCTTGATCATGGAGTCGATGAACTTGACGTCGCCCATCTTGGTGCCGGCCCGCAGATGGGCGACATGGGTGCTGAGCGACATGCTCTCCTGGCCGCCGGCGATGACGATATCGGACTGGCCGGACATCACCTGCTGCGCGGCCAGCGCGACGGCGCGCAGGCCGGAGCCGCAGACCTGGTTGATGCCGAACGCGGTCTTGGCATCCGGGATGCCGGCATTGCGCGCGGCCTGGCGGGCGGGGTTCTGGCCCGCGCCGGCGGAGAGCACCTGGCCGAGGATCACCTCGTCGACCTCGTCGGCGGAAAGTCCGGCACGCTCCATGGCGGCCCTGATGGCAACCTCGCCCAGCACATGCGCCGGGGTGGCGGCAAAGGCGCCGTTGAAGCTGCCGACCGGCGTGCGGGCGGCCGCGGCGATGACGATGTCGTCCATTGTGCTCCTCCTCTCGGTTCCGTGCGGTGCAGCATAGACCTTTGCCGCCGCAAGGGCTACAGCCAGGCTACCCATTCGCCGAATGGTTGCCATAGGGCTTGCGGCGCGCTCATGCCGGCGATCATGCCGATGTGGCCGGCCTTCGGCGCGATCACCGTGGCGTGCGGAACGACCGTGGCGAGGGCGGCGGCGGAGGCCGGGGGCACCAGCCGGTCGCGCGCCGGTGTCGCGATCAGGGTGGGACAGGTGATGGCGGCGGGGTTCACCGGCAGGCCGGCGATGCGCCATGCGCCCTGCGCGGTCGCGTTCTCGCCATACCATCCGCCAAGGGTTTCCCGCGCCACCGGGGCGGCGAGCGGCACGCCGTCGTTCAGCCAATCCTCGAGCGCAACGAAGCGGACCGCGCGCGGGCTCGCGGGGTCGAGGGCGGCGAATGCGCGGTATTTCGCGGTGACGCCGAACGGATCGAGGGTTGCGAACAGCGTCTGCAGAGCGTCGATCGGCACCGTGCCGGTGGCCGCCATCAGCGGTTCGAGGATGGGCAGGCTGGTGGCGAGGCTGCGCGCCGCCTCCTCGTCCTCGGCATGGAAATCCCACGGCGTCGCCAGCAGGGCGAGGGCACGGATACGCTCCGGCGCGCGCAGGGCGGCGGCCAGGGCCAGCAGCCCGCCCATGCAGTAGCCGACCAGGACGACCGGGCCTGCCACCGCCTCCAGCGCCCGTTCAAGGCGGCCGGCGACATAGTCGGTCAGCGTGAATTGCCGTTCGATGGCGCCGGGCCAGCCCCAGTCGAGCAGCAGCGGATGGGCGCCATGCGCCGCGAGAAAACGCAGGAACGAGGCGTCCTCGGCGAGATCGAGGATATGGGCGCGGTTGACGAGGCTGGGGACGAAGAACAGCACGGGTCCGGTGCCGCCGTAGTCGAGCAGACGCGAAGAGCCCTCGGCCCATACGGCAGGCGGATCGGCCAGGGTGCGGCGCCACGGGTGGCGGCGATAGGCGGCGATGCCGGCGAGCAGGGCGGCATCCTGCGCAAGGGCCTCGCGCACCACCGCCGCGGCGAAATCAGGATCCGCCAGACTGTCCGTCGCGTTCCAGTGCGGCCAGACGTGCCTCAAGTTCGGCAATGCGGCGATGGAGGCGTTCGACCGCATCGCCGCCAGCATCAGGTGCAGCAGGAGAGGACGCGGGCCGCGGCGCTCCATCGGGCCGGGCGCGTCGGGGCGGGTCATGGCGGGACAGCGCCTCGGCCGTGCCGATCGCGGCGGTCGCGGCGCCGGCCCAGAGCGTCATCAATCCGGTCCAGCCCTCGCGCCACTCGCGATCCTGCGCGAGGGCGGTCAACTCGCTCTGCCAGAGCGTGATCCAGTCGCGCGCAAGCTCGCCGAGGCGCGATTCGGCGTTCGGAGGTTCGGCTTCGTGCTTGTCGCCCTGTCCGGCGTCTGTCATGAGGCATCCTGGCAACCGCGCTATATCGAGGATTTTCTAGCGCGAAAGGCGTCCCTTCTGCCAGTGGTCGCCTGACAAGGAGTGGCCATGTCGCCGGCATTCGTGCTCACCGGGTTCGTCGTCGGCCTGCTCATCGGGCTCACCGGCGTGGGCGGCGGATCGGTGATGACGCCGATCCTCGTTCTGCTCTTCGGCATCCGCGCCTCCACCGCAATCGGCACCGACCTGCTCTTTGCGGCCTTCACCAAGGCGGTCGGGACCGCGGTTCACGGCGCGAACCGCACCGTGGCGTGGCCGGTGGTCTGGCGCCTTGGCGCCGGCAGCGTGCCGGGCGCCGCGCTGGCGATCCTGCTGCTTGCCCGCCTCGGCGTTCACGGTGCCGCGGCGAACCGGCTCAGCCTGCTGCTGCTCGGCGCGATGCTGCTGTTCGCGGCGGCTTCGCTTGCCGTGAAGCCCTGGGTCACGCATCGCGGCGCCGGCGGATTGCATCGTGCGCCACCGGCATGGATGACCATCGCTCTCGGGATCGTGCTGGGCGTGACGGTGACGCTCTCCTCGGTCGGCGCCGGCGCGCTCGGCACGGTCGCGCTCATCTATCTCTACCCGCGGCTGTCGATGCGGGAGGTGGTCGGCTCCGACATCGCCCATGCGCTGCTGCTGACGCTGGTTGCCGGGTTTGGCCGGCTCTGGCTGCACGGAATCGATGCGCCGATGCTCGGCGCCCTCCTCGCCGGATCGCTTCCTGGCGTCTTGATCGGCAGCCTGTTCGTGAAGCGCGCCCCCGAGCGCCTGCTGCGGTTGCTGCTCGCCGCGATGCTCGGCCTGGTCGGACTGCGGATGCTCCTCGAACTGGCATGAGGCGGTGCTGGCCTTTGCCGTTCGTCTCTGTCATGGTGTTGCATTGCAAACTGCCGAATCAACGGCGACCGGATTCCACGCCTTGCGACGAGGGGAAAGGGCGAAGAAAATGCCTCAGACGCCGGACGGCACCAAGCCGATCGTCATCAAGAAATACGCCAACCGGCGCCTGTACAATACCGAAAGCTCGACCTACATCACGCTCGAAACCCTTTCGGAAATGGTGCGGGAAGGGCGCGATTTCGAAGTATTCGACGCCAAGACGGGCGAGGACATCACCCGGGCGGTGCTCACCCAGATCATCGTCGAGGAGGAGAGCAAGGTTGGCCAGGCCATGCTGCCGACCAATTTCCTCCGCCAGCTTATCGGTCTGTACGGAAACAACATGCAGGGCGTCGTGCCGCGCTTTCTCGAGCAGGCGATGAGCCAGTTCAGCCGCCAGCAGTCGCAGATGCGCGCGGCGATGCAGCAGACGATGGGAAATTTCATCCCCCCCGGCATGGAAGAGATCGGCCGCCAGAACATGGCGATGATGGAACGGGCCATGAGCCTGTTCTCGCCGTTCGGGGCGCAGGGCGAGGCATCCGCCGCCGGTGCGGACGATCATGGCGCCGCCGAGGAAATCGAGACCCTGCGCGCCGAGGTCGAGAGGCTGCAGGCGGAACTTGCCGCGCTCAGGGCGAGGGCGCCGAAGCGGGCGTGACGACGTCCCGCCGACGGAACGGCTCATGAGCGAACGGACGGTACTGGTCAGCGGGGCCGCCGGGTTCATCGGCCGGGCGGTGACTGCCCGCCTTGCCCTGTCGGGCGCGGAAGTGGTCGTCGCGCTGCGTCGCGCGCGCGCGGTGCCCGGGGCGGCGCGCGCGGTCGACGCCGGGGACCTTGCCGCCCCCGCTCCCGCCCTCGTCAACGCGATGCGCGGGGTTGGCGCGGTGGTTCACGCGGCGGGACTGGCGCATCGCACCGGCGTTGATCCGGCGGCGCTGGCGGCGGCGAATGTGACGGCGGCCCGCCGGGTGGCCGAGGCCGCGGTCGCGCGCGGGGTGCCGCGCCTGGTTCTGGTTTCCTCGGCGGCGGTGTTCGGCAAGCGGCGGGACGAGATGTTCGACGAGATCAGCGCCCCCCGGCCGGACGACGCTTATGCCGCAAGCAAGCTCGAAGGCGAGGCCGCCGTGCGGGCGGCGGTGGCCGGCAGCGCGACGCGGCTGGTGATCGTGCGGCCCTGCGCGGTGATCGGGCCGGGATGTGCCGGCAACATTCCGCGACTTGTCCGGCTGATCCGCCGTGGCTTGCCGCTGCCCTTCGGCGCCATCAGCAATGCCCGCAGCTTCATCGCGGTGAACGATCTCGCCCTCCTGATCGAGCGGGCGGTGAGCGCGGAAGATCCGCCGGACTGCGTGATCGGCGCGCATCCCGAGCCGGTTTCAACGACAGGGCTGATCCGCGCGCTGGGCCGTGGCCTCGGCCGGCGGGTCACGCTGCTGCCGTTTCCGCCCTCATGGCTGGGCGCGGCCGCACGCATGGCCGGGCAGGGTGAGTCGTGGCGGAGCTTCGCCGGCTCGTTTCATGCCGATGTCGCCCTTGCCAGGGATTCCCTCGGATTTTCGGCATCCACGCCGGTGCCGACGGCCCTGGAAGCGACCGCGTCCGCTTTGCGGTAATCGGTTACCGCTCACTGATCCGCTTGACGCGATGGCGCATTTCGCGCATACGCGCCGCCATCGTATGGATGATGTCACGAGGACTCCCGTCATGAAGACCACCGTTTCGCTGAAACCGGCGGACGTGCAGAAGGACTGGGTGCTGATCGACGCCGACGGGCTTGTGCTCGGCCGGCTCGCCGCCCTGATCGCCAATCGTCTGCGCGGCAAGCACAAGCCGCAATTCACCCCGCATGTCGACTGCGGTGACCACATCATTGTCGTCAACGCGGAAAAGGTGAAGGTGACGGGCAAGAAGATGGATGATTCCGTTTTCTACTACCACACCGGCTATCCGGGCGGCATCAAGGGGCGGTCAATCCGCCAGCGCCTCGAAGGCAAAAATCCGGAAAGCGTGATCGAAAAGGCGGTCGAGCGAATGATCACCCGTGGGCCGCTGCAGCGCCAGCAGATGAAGAACCTGCACATCTATGCCGGTCCGTCGCATCCGCATCATGGCCAGCAGCCGCAGGCGCTCGACGTCGCGGCGCTGAACCGCAAGAACACCAACCGTAACGCGAGGGCGTGAACATGTCCGGAACCGGTACGCTCGCCGATCTGAAGACCATCATCACCCCGACCGCCGGCACCGCCGCCGACGCCGAGGCCCCCAAGCGCGAGCCGAAGCGCGACGCGTTGGGCCGCTCCTACGCAACCGGCCGCCGCAAGGACGCGGTCGCCCGGGTCTGGATCAAGCCGGGCAAGGGCGAGATCGTGATCAATGGCCGCAAGGCGGCACAGTATTTCGCGCGGCCCGTGTTGCGGATGCTGATCACCCAGCCGTTCCTCGTCGCCGACCGCTACAATCAGTTCGACGTGATGGCGACCGTCACCGGCGGCGGGCTTTCGGGCCAGGCCGGCGCGGTGCGGCACGGCATTTCCCGCGCGCTGACCTATTACGAGCCGGACCTGCGCGGCATTCTCAAGGCGGCGGGCTTCCTCACCCGCGACCCGCGCACGGTGGAGCGCAAGAAATACGGCAAGGCGAAGGCCCGCCGGAGCTTCCAGTTCTCCAAGCGCTGAGCGAAGCGGATTTCAGCATGCAGCCGCCCCGGCACCGTCCGGGGCGGTTCGTATTTGTGCCGTTTCCATTTTTTTGTCATTTAGGCTCTGGCGGTGGTGCACGGGGCGATTCGGAACGCGCCTGCCGATTTGGCAAAAGCAACGGGATCGGGTCAGATGGCCGCAGCGCGTGAGGGTTTCAGCAATCTGTGTCTGGGTGAGCAGCTCTGTTTTGCGCTCTATGCCGCGACACATGCGATCACGCGGGTATATCGCCCCCTGCTGGCCGAGTTCGGCCTGACCTATCCGCAATACATCGTCCTGCTCGTGCTGTTCGAGCGCGCCGAGTCCACGGTCAACGGCATTGCGGAGGCGCTCCGCCTCGATGCGGCGACGGTAACGCCGCTGCTCAAGCGTCTGGCCGAGGCCGGGTGGGTGTCACGGGAACGCAGCCAGGCCGACGAGCGCGTGGTTGTCGTCAAGCTGACCGCCAAGAGCCACGCTGCCGCCGCCCAGCTTTCCGCCGTGCAGCATAAGGTGCGCTGCCGCGCAGGTCTCGACGATCTGCAGTTTGAACGGCTGCGGACGGAACTCATCGACCTTACGCAAAGGCTCAGTGTCGAGGTCGAAGAGCCTGCGTGATCTCGGGACTCCGGCCCTCGTGCCCGGCATGACGACGGGCATCGGGCGCAATATCGGGCAATAGGCAGGGCCTCCCCTGGCCAGCCTCAGGAAAATCAGTGCGGCAGATGGCGTTCGATGGCTGTGGCCATCCGGTCGGCCACGCGGTCGAGCATGATGTGGTCGTCGGATTTCACTTCGAAGGTTCTTCCCATCAACTCGCGCCCGGAACGCAGGTCGAGCAGATAGCCCTTCAGATAGACGATCAGATCGCTGACCCGGTGCAGTGTGCCGACGAAGAGGAACCGGGCGTGCGCCTTCCTCGCGGCGGTGGCGAGGCATTCCGGGCATGTCGACGGATGATCGTAATCGTCGTTGATCGGCGCCATTCTCGCGCGCGTCTCCGCGGTACCGACGGCCTTGACCGGACCCGCATGGTCGAGATCGGCCCGGATCCGGGCGGCGGCCTCATGCAGCCAAAGACGCTGGTCGGCGACGACGGCCGGCCTTTGGTCGGCCGCCGTGTCGAACAAGTCGATCGGGGCGACGAACACGGTCGCCCGCGGTGCAGCGGTTGCGGTGGGAACGATGCCGGCCAGCATCGAGGGCAGAAAGAGCGGTGCGGCAAGAAGAGGCCGGAGCCGCATCCGATCAGGTCACCCTGCCGTGGCAGTATTTGTATTTCTTGCCCGAGCCGCATGGGCAGGCGGCATTGCGCGGCGTGGACGCCCAGGTCTCCGGTCGGTTGGGATCAACCGATTCGGCCCGGTAGGTGCTGACCGCCATCTCCGGCGCGAGCGTCGGCTGCGGTTCCGCCAGGGCGACGCCGTCATACGGGCCGCTGGCGGGATGGCTGGTGAACATCGATGCCGGATCGAAGGCGGGCGCCGGTGCCGTGGCCGGGTCGGAGCCGAGTTCAACATGTGCGAGCACCGACGAGACCTGTTCCTTCAGGTCCTCGAGCATCGCGGTGAACAGGGCGAAGGCCTCGGCCTTGTATTCGTTGAGCGGGTCGCGCTGGCCATAGGCGCGCAGGCCAATGCCCTGACGCAGATGGTCAAGCGCGAGCAGATGTTCCTTCCAGAGATGATCCAGCGTTTGCAGCAGGATCGATTTCTCGAGGAAGCGCATGAAATCCGGGCCGAAATTGGCGGCCTTGGCGGCCATGTGGGCCTCGACCGCCTCGCTGATGCGCTCGCGCAGATGGCTCTCGTCGATGCCTTCCTCGGCGGCCCAGTCGACGACCGGCAGCTCCAGGCCGAACACGCGCTTCACGTCCTCGGCGAGTTCCGCGCTTTCCCACTGCTCGGCATAGGCCTTCTCGGGGATTCGCCGCTCGACCATCTGGGCGATCGTGTCGGCGCGCATTTCGCCGATCACATCGGCGACGCTTTCGGCGCGCATGAACTCGCGGCGCTGGGCATAAACCTCCTTGCGCTGGTTGTTCATCACGTCATCGTATTTGAGAAGGTTCTTGCGGGTGTCGAAGTTCCGCGCCTCGACCTTCTTCTGGGCCTTTTCGAGGGCCTTGTTGATCCACGGATGGATGATCGCCTCGCCGTCCTTGAGGCCGAGCTTCTCCAGCATCGGGCCCATCCGGTCGGAGCCGAAGATCCGCATCAGGTCGTCTTCGAGGGAGAGGAAGAAGCGCGAGGCGCCGGGGTCTCCCTGGCGGCCGGAGCGGCCGCGCAGCTGGTTGTCGACCCGGCGGCTCTCGTGCCGCTCGGTACCGATCACGAACAGGCCGCCGGCGGCATGGACGATGTCGTGCGCCGCCTCGATCTCGGCGCGGATCTCCGCCTCGCGTGCCGGGCGGGCGGATTCGGGCAGCCTTTCGAGTTCGGTCTTCAACCGCATCTCGAGATTGCCGCCGAGCTTGATGTCGGTGCCGCGGCCGGCCATGTTTGTCGCGATCGTGACAGCACCCGGCGCGCCGGCTTCGGCGACGATCGCCGCTTCCTGCTCGTGAAACCGCGCGTTCAGCACGGCGTGGGGAATTTTCCGGCTGTTGAGCAGGTTCGAGATGATCTCCGATTTCTCGATCGAGGTGGTGCCCACCAGCACCGGCTGCTGGCGCTGGCGGCATTCCTCGATCAGCGCGGCGACGGCCTCGTATTTCTCGTCGGCCGAGCGATAGACCTCGTCATCGCCGTCCTTGCGGGCGACGGGCACGTTGGTCGGGATTTCGACCACCGCGAGCTTGTAGATCTCGTCGAACTCGTCGGCCTCGGTCATTGCCGTGCCGGTCATGCCGGAGAGCTTGGGGTAAAGGCGGAAATAGTTCTGGAAGGTGATCGAGGCGAGGGTCTGGTTCTCGCGCTCGACCGTGACGTGCTCCTTGGCTTCCAGCGCCTGGTGCAGCCCGTCGGAATAGCGGCGGCCCTCCATCATGCGGCCGGTGAACTCGTCGATGATGATGACCTGGCCGTCCTTGACGATGTAGTCCACATCGCGGGTGAACAGCGTGTGCGCGCGCAGCGACTGGTTCGTGTGATGCACCAGCGAGACGTTGAAGACGTCGTAGAGATTGCCCTCGGTGAGCAGCCCGGCCTCGGAGAGCATCTGCTCGACCCGCTCGGAGCCGAGCTCGGTGAGGTTCACCGTCTTGAACTTCTCGTCCTTGTCGTAGGTCTCGGGGTCCTCGACAAGCTGCTTCACGATGCCGTCGACCTGGTTGTAGAGTTCGGTCGGCTCGTCGGAGGGGCCGGAGATGATCAGCGGGGTGCGGGCCTCGTCGATCAGGATCGAGTCGACCTCGTCGACGATCGCGTAATTGAAGTCGCGCTGCACCATGTCGGCCAGCGCGTATTTCATGTTGTCGCGCAGATAGTCGAAGCCGAACTCGTTGTTGGTGCCGTAGGTGATGTCGGCCGCGTAGGCCTCGCGCCGCGCATCGTCCTCCAGCCCGGGCACGATCACGCCGACGGACAGGCCGAGGAAGTTGTAGAGCTGGCCCATCCAGCCGGCGTCGCGTTTGGCGAGATAATCGTTGACGGTGACGACATGCACGCCCTTGCCGCTGAGCGCGTTGAGATAGACCGGCAGCGTGGCGACGAGCGTCTTGCCCTCGCCGGTCTTCATCTCGGCGATCTTGCCATCGTGCAGCACCATGCCGCCGATCAGCTGCACGTCGAAATGGCGCATGCCGAGCACGCGCTTCGCGGCTTCGCGGCAGACGGCGAACGCCTCGGGCAGCAGGCGGTCGAGGCTTTCGCCGGCGGCGAGGCGGTCGCGGAATTCGGAGGTCTTGCCCTGGAGGGCCGCATCATCGAGCGTGGCCAGGGCGGCTTCGTGGCCATTGATTTCGGCGATGCGGCGGCGATAGGCTTTCAGCGCGCGGTCGTTGCTGGTGCCGATGATGGCGCGGGCGATGCTTGAGAACATGTTGGAGCGAGCTTCCGGTCTATCCGCGAGTCTGAAACTGTCTGTCCCGAGTGGTCTGGGTGTGAAGGCAGCCCGCCCGCGCGCCATTCTGCGCGGCGGCCGGACTGCGGGCGCTGATCTGACATAAGAGTGTGCGCCGATCTGGTCAAATCAAGCATCGTTACGGGTGGGGGCATGGCCGCAAATGTAAGCGAAGCCGGAGGCGGGCGGGTTGCGGGCGATGCGCGCTTCAGTCATGGTGCGGCCGATTTCCACTAGGGACCAGCAGCATGAAGCGTTCTCTCTCAGGATATTCGGTCGGTTTCGCCTTCGCCGCGGTGATTGCGCTGGGGTTGGCCGGCCCCGCGCAGGCGGCCACCGGCGGCGATGCGGGTGCAACGGCACCGGCGGCCGCAACCAAGGCCCAGCCCGCCGCGAAGGCGCAGAAGGACACGGTTGTCGCGATCGTCGATGGCCATGACATCCACCTTTCGGACGTCGCCAAGGCGGCGCAGGATCTCCCGCCGCAGTTGCAGAACGCGCCGCCGCAGGAGCTTTTCCCGGTGCTTCTCAACCGCCTCGTCGATGAGCGCGCCCTGCTGGTCAAGGCCCGCAAGGCCGGCACCGCCAAGGATCCGAAGGTGGCCGCCGAAATGAAGGCGGCAGCGGACCAGGCGCTTGAACGCGCCTATCTCCGCGCGCTGGTCGAGCCGAAGCTGACGGATGCGGCGGTGAAGGCCTATTACGACTCGCATTACGTGAAGGCGAAGCAGCCCGAGGAAGTAAAGGCGCGGCAGATCCTGGTGAAGACCCAGCAGGAAGCCGACAAGATCATCGCCCAGCTGGGCAAGGGTGCGAAGTTCTCCGCCCTCGCGAAGAAGTACAGCATCGACCCCGGCGCCAAGAACGGCGGCGAACTGGGCTGGTTCACCAAGGACGAGATGGTGAAGCCCTTCGCGGATGCGGCCTTTGCCCTCAAGCCGGGCACCTACACCAAGACACCCGTTCATTCGCAGTTCGGCTGGCATGTCATCGAGAGCCAGGGCAAGCGCGAGAAGCCGGTGCCGCCGCTGGCGGATGTGAAGGACCAGATCCGGCAGCAGATCACCAACAAGGCGGTCACCTCCGCGCTGGAGGATGCGCGCAAGGGGCTGGATATCAAGCTCTTCAATCCGGACGGCACGCCGGTGCAGGGCGGCGCTTCCGCCGCGCCCGCGAAGAACTGAGCGGGACGCCGTGGCGAAGGACCTGCCGGTATCGCCGCTGGCGGTGCCGTTGCCCGAGCTTCCGGCCATCGGCGGCGTGCGGTTTGCGACCGCCGCCGCCGGCATCCGTTACCGCGGGCGGGATGACGTGCTGCTCGCTTCCTTCGCGTCCGGCACGACGGTTGCGGGCGTCTTTACCCGCAACAAGTGTCCCGGCGCGCCGGTGACCTGGTGCCGCGACATCCTGCCCGGCGGAACCGCGCGGGGCCTCGTCGTCAATGCCGGCAACGCCAACGTCTTCAACGGCGCGGCAGGTGCGGCGGCGGCGCGGCTGAGCGCCGAAGCTGCGGCGCGCACGCTCGGATGCGCTCCGGAGCAGGTGTTCCTGGCGTCGACCGGCGTGATCGGGGAGCCGATGCCGGCGGAGCGGATCGTCGCGGTCATGGATGGGCTCGCCGCCGATCTGGCGCCGGAGCGCTGGGCGCAGGCCGCGCGCGCGATCATGACGACCGACACCTTTCCCAAGGCGTCGACCCGCACGGCGAAGATCGGCGGGGTCGAGGTGCGGATTTCCGGGATCGCCAAGGGCAGCGGCATGATCGCGCCCGACATGGCGACGATGCTCGCCTTCATCGTGACCGACGCGGCGGTGTCCGCCGCGACCCTGCAGGCGCTGCTCCGCCGCGGCGTCGGCCCCAGCTTCAATTCGATCACCGTGGATTCGGACACGTCGACGTCCGATACGGTGCTGCTGTTCGCGACCGGCGCGGCCGGAAATCCACCCGTCGAAGACGCGCGCGACCTGGCCGCCTTTCGCCGGGCGTTGAACGCCGTGCTACATGATCTGGCCCTGATGGTGGTGCGCGACGGCGAAGGGGCGCGGAAACTGATCGAGATCAACGTCGCCGGCGCCGTCTCCGCGCGCTCGGCGCGGCGGATCGGGCTCGCGATCGCGAATTCGCCGCTGGTCAAGACCGCCGTGGCGGGCGAAGATGCAAACTGGGGGCGGATCGTCATGGCGGTGGGCAAGTCCGGCGAGCCGGCCGACCGCGACCGGCTGGCGGTGGCCGTCGGCGGCGTCTGGATGGCCCGCGACGGGCGGGTGGTCGAGGGCTACGACGAGGCGCCGGTGGTCGCGCATATGCGCGGGTCGGACATCCGTATCGATGTCGATCTCGGCTTGGGGCGCGGGCGCGGGCGGGTTTGGACCTGCGACCTCACGCATGGCTATATCGACATCAACGGCAGCTATCGCAGCTGATCTGCCGGCGGGGCGGCACGAATGGCCGCCTCGCACTCCTGTCCTCACGATCTCGTGACCGAGGAAATCTTTCCGCAACTCATCCGTTTGAATGCCCGCTGCGTAACCGGGGCATGAGATCGCCGCCGGCGATCGAGCAGAGGAGATGACGGACCATGAAACTCAGCCATCTGGCCCTGGGCAGCGCGCTTGCCCTCGCCGCCTGCGGCGCGGCCTTCGCCGCGATGACGAACGATTCGGTGATGGTCGGCGGCGCGCCGATGTATCCCACCCGGAACATCGTGCAGAATGCCGTGAACTCGAAGGACAACACGACGCTGGTGGCCGCCGTGAAGGCCGCCGGCCTCGTGAAGGCGCTCGAGGGCAAGGGGCCGTTCACCGTTTTCGCGCCGACCAACGAGGCTTTCGACATGCTGCCGAAAGGCACGGTCGCCACGCTTCTCGAGCCGAAGAACAAGGCGGAACTCACCTCGATCCTGCTTTATCACGTCGTCCCTGGTGACTTCACCTTCGACACCCTGCGCGCCGACATCGAAGGCCATGGCGGCATGGTGAAACTGCCGACCCTCGACAAGGGGCACGACCTCACCTTCCGGATGAACGGCCCGCACAATATCGAGGTCGTCGATGACAAGGGCAATGTGGCGCAGATCGAGACATACGACGTCAATCAGTCGAACGGCGTCATTCAGGTGATCGACCGTGTTCTGATGCCCTGAACCGGGTTTCCCGCGATCCGGCGGGGCCCCGCCCGGCCGGAATTCGAGCCAGCGGCATGCACGCCGCTGGCTCTTTTTTGATGCGGAACGCATCCGGATGTCTCCCGGGGCAGGCGCATCGCGGCTCCGAATCGGCGAGCGGTCTTCTGCTGCAAGGGAATTTCACGAAGCTGGGGAGTGCCGCGGCTACCGGTTTGGAGCACCATCCGATCCATCCGGATCGGATGTAGTGCTCTATGATATTGATAATTAGAGCATCTTTATCCGATCAGATGACTCCATCTGATCGGATGATGCTCTAGCCGGGCGCGCGGAGAATGCGGGCACGGTAGGCGGCGCGGATATGGGCGCGGGCCTCGCGCTCGGCGCCGGCGGAATCCCGCGCGGCGATCCGCTCGACGACCGCGCGGTGCTCCGCGACGGAGTCGGCTCCGCGCCCCTGGACCGCGAGGGTGGTGCCGCCCAGCAAAGCGAGGGAGAGGCGCATGCTTTCGAGCATTCCGTTGAGGTAGCGGTTGCGCGCCGCGTTCCGGATCTGCCGGTGAAAGATGCGGTTGTTGGCCGCCAGCTCCTCGGGCCGGTCGACCAGCGCCGCGTCGCGCTCGACGAGGGCGGCCAAGAGCGAAATCTCCGCCTCGGTCGCGTGAAGCGCGGCGAGGCGCGCGGCGGTTCCTTCCAGGACCTCGCGCATTTCATAAAGCTCCGCCAGCTGGGTATCGTCGAGTGTCGCCACGATCGCGCCGTGATGGGGTTCGTGGACGACAAGCCCCTGATGCTCGAGGCGCTTCAGCGCCTCGCGGACCGGCGTACGGCTGATCCCGAAGCGTCGCGCGAGTTCAACCTCGCGGAGCCGGGCGCCGGGCGCGAACTCGCCGCCCTCGATGGCCGAGAGCAGGCTTTCATAGGCATCCAGGGAACTCGGCCGGCCGGCGGCCTTTGCGCCGGCCGGTTCCGTCCCACCCAGCTCGTGCTCACCGGCAGGCGTCATCCCGCACTCATACGCGACCGTGGTGAGGCCTCCAAGCCTGGCCCGCCGCCTTCCGCATCATGCGTGGGGGGCGGCGTCCCGCGTCGCGATGCGCTGGACGGTGGGCGGCGCGGCGGGCAGCGCCACGCCCGGCGTTGCCAGTTCGACACGTTTCAGGGCCTGCCGCGCCGCGAGCCGGTCCGGATGGCGCGGCGGCTTCCTGTGCGCGAGGATATAGGCGTAGGCATTGGCGCCGGGCGGAAACGGATGACCCGGGCCGAGCGCGGTGCGCCCCGGCGGAACGGGAGGGTCGAGCGGAATGTCGAACCGCCGGTTCACCTCGGCAAGCCGTGCGCCTTCCAGGGGGGCGATGCCGAGCATCGGGCCGATCCGCGCAATGATCCGCCCGACCGCCGGCGCGGCGACATAGCCGCCGGTGGTGAAGCCGTGCGAAAATCCGGCCATCTTCTTCGTCGGCCTCGGATGGATCACCAGCACGTAGATGACGTAGCGCGGATCGTCGGCCGGAAACACCGCCATGAAGGACGAGTTGTTGAGATGGTTCCGATAGCGGCCATCCCGCCCGACGACCTGCGCCGTGCCGGTCTTGCCGCCGACGCGATATCCCTTCACCCGCGCGTAGACGCCGGTTCCCGACAGCACGACGCCCCGCATCAGCCGCCTCATCGTTTCCGATACGCCCGGCCGCATGACCCGGACGCCCGTGCGCGGCGGCGCGCCGGGCCGGCGCGCGAGCAGCGTCGGGCGGAAGAGGATGCCGCCGTTCACGTCCGCGACCACGGCATTGACCAGCGTCAGCGGCGCCATGGCGATGCCGTTGCCGAAGCTCACCGTCATCGTCGTCAGCAGCTTCCAGGTATCGGCGGGATGCCAGATCGGCGGCTGGGCGCCGGTCATCTGGATCGGCGGCGGCTTGAAGAATCCCATCTTGCGCAGCCAGGCGCGCTGCAGTTTCGGCCCGAGGATGGTCGCGATCCGCGAGGCGCCGATATTCGACGAATACGCAAGGATCGACGGCATCGCCAGCCAGCGGTGCACTGGCTCGTAGTCGGTGATCGCGAAACCGTTCATGACGAGCGGATGGGTCGTGTTGAACTTGTCCCAGTAATGCATCAGCCCCGATTGCAGCGCCGCCGGCAGGGTCATCAGCTTCATCACGCTGCCAGGCTCGTAGTCGCCCGAGATGCAGCGGTCGAACAGGGTGTCGGCCGGCGCGTCGTGGTAATCGTTGGCGTTGTAATCCGGCAGGCTGACCATGGCGACGATCCGCCCGCTCATCGATTCCACGATTCCGCAGGCGCCGCGTGCCTTGTAGTCGCGCATGGCGCGCGCGACCTCGTGGTGGACGATGGCCTCCACCCGCAGGTCGATCGACAGGCGCAGCGGCTGGCCGGGCTTGCTCAGCAGCCGCTTGTCGTAATAGGCCTCAACTCCGGAAAGGCCGTGCTGGCCCGGGGTGACGCCGCCCAGGATATGCGCGGCAAGGTCGCCCTGCGGATAATGCCGCTGCCAGGTTCTCTGGAAATACAGGCCGGGAATGCCGAGCCGGTTCACCGCGAGCTCCTGCGTGGCGGTAAGGTGCCGGGAGATATAGACGAATCCGTAATGCTTCATGCCGAGCCGGCGCGCCGTCGATCTGACGTCCAGGCCCGCGATCTTCCTGGCCAGCGCCCTGGCGTCGCGCCACGGATGGCGAATCTGGCGCGGATCGGCATAGAGCGAGGCGCCGGGCAGCGAGACGGCCAGCAGCCGCCCATTGCGATCGAGAATGGCGGCGCGGTCCGGTTCCAGGGGTCTGGTGCTCAGGTCGGGCCTGAGCGCCGAGAGCGCCGCCTGGTTCGGCGGAAGCGGATCGATGACCGTGGCATCGGTCAGCTTCACCGCGACCGCCACGAACAGCACGACGAATCCGGCGGCGCCGAGGCGCATCCGCCGCCGGAACCGGCGCGCCCAGCCGGACGTCGCGGACTCGCCGGAAGCAGGCGGTCTCGGCGTCATCGCTCACCGCGAGGTGAAGAAGTCACAATAGCCTCGCGCCCCCACGAGACCCGCGACGACCATGCAGTTTCCGGTCGGCGCCCCCGGGTGTGCGGGTTCGTAGAACTGGCATACGGCGCAATCGGCGCCGCCCGGCCCCGGATGCGGCACGTAGCGGGCGCTGGCCTTCGACTGCATGTCGGCCGCGGCGAAAGAGATCGGCAGTCCCCGCAACGCCCAGCCAGAGCGCCCCTGCGGCGCGGTCCCGGCATCTGCCCCCATGTTCGGCATCCTCGCAAATCCATCCCGCGGGCGGCCCCAATGCGCCCGCGGGCCGCGAGTGTAGCCCGAACTCGTCAAAAACGATCATCAAATATATGATATTAAATAATATTCCCGGCCAGTTCGGAAATTCCGGCAGCCGGGCCGCGAAACCGGCCTGCCTTGGGGCGGGGCATTGTCAGGCGGCGGTGCTCCGGGCGGGCGCGGGGGCGATCAGACCGGGCAGTTGGAGAAGGCGAGGTCGCGCGAAATCCGTTCCGCGGCGCTTCTGACCTCGGGCGCCAGCGCGGCGACGCGATCGTCATTCATGCGAACGGCTGGTGCGGTCACGCTGACGCTGGCGACGGGATGGCCCTGCCGGTCGAAGATCGGCGCCGCGACGCAGACGATGCCTTCCTCATGCTCCGCGCGGTCGAACGCGACGCCGTCGCGGCGGATCCGCTCGAACTCCGCGCGCAGGCCGGCCCGCGACGTGATGGTGCTCGGCGTATGGCGCGTCAGGGTGAGGCGGGCGAGCACATCGTCGCGCTCGGCGGCAGGAAGATGCGCGAAAATCGCCTTGCCCACGCCTGTGCAGTACAGCGGCCCGCGCCGCCCGATCGAGGAAAACAGCCGCAGCGCCTTCGGACTTTCCCGCTTGTCGACATAGATGATCTCGATGTCGTCGCGCACGGCGACGTGCACCGTCTCCTGCGTGCTGTGCCACAGCGCGTCGACATGGCGGGCAGCCACCTGCCGCAGGTCGATCGAGTCCCAGGCGCGGCTGGCGAGTTCCAGCAGGCCGAGCGCCGGCCGATAGGTGCGGTCGGGCGAATGATGGCGGACCAGCCCGGCATCGGCGAGTTCGCGCAGCAGCCTGTGCAGCGTCGCCTTCGGCAGGCCGGTCCGCTCCAGCAGGGCGTTGAACCCGGCGGGCGGCTCGGCGAGGCTGACGGCACGCAGCAGCGCCAGGGCCTTGGCAACGCTCGATGACGCCTCGTTGGCGGGAGTGTCGATCCTCATGGGGCCTTCAGCGTAGAGCGGGACGTTGCGCTGTCAATTCGCTAACCCCCCCCCCTTGGTTGCAAAAAACCGAATTTATCCGCAGCGGCCAGAACGGGCTGCGAAATCCCCGCCATTCGCGGCGGCATCCCGGGCCGTGGCGCCGATGTCCGATCCGCATTTGACAGCTTGTAACAGCCCGCTTAGCATGAATATAGAACTAAGTTCCATTATACGGAACTACAACGGCCAACCGGCCCGATAACGCCGAAGAGAGCGAATGGAGGGGACATGAAGACCAGAACGATATTGCTTGCGGCCACGTGCATCGGCGCTGCCATGCTGACGGTCGCATCCGCACAGGCGGCGAAGCAGACTGCCGCGCAGATGATCCTGGGAACGTCGAAGGCGGTGTGTGTGAACCCGCACCCGAGCCATGCGAAGCTGTCGAGCCTCGTGGTCGGCTTCTCCCAGTCGCAGGGCAACCAGAACCCGTTCCGCGCCGAAGAGACGCGGTCGCTGCGGGAAGCCGCGCATCAGGTGCACGCGAAGCGTTACATCTACACCAACGCGCATTCCAACGAGGCGAAGCAGGTCGCCGATGTCGAGAGCATGATCAACCAGGGTGCGCAGGCTCTGGTCATTGCGCCGCTCAACTCGACCGGGCTGCAGCCGGCCTTCGCCCAGGCGGTCGCGAAACATATCCCGATCATCACGATCGACCGCGAGACGGCCGGAACCCATTGCTCCGACTTCCTGAGCTTCGTCGGGTCGGATTTCTACAACCAGGGTGTGATCGACGGCCGCGAACTGGCCAAGGCGACGGGCGGGCACGCCGTGATCGCCGAGATCCAGGGCGCCTACGGCAATTCGGTGGAAACCGCGAGAACCAAGGGCTTCGCCGCCGCGATATCGAAATATCCCGGCATGAAGGTCATCGCCGCGCAGACCGGCAACTGGTCGACGACCGACGCGCAGAAGGTGGTCAGCCAGATTCTGCTCGCGCATCCCGATGTCAACGCGATCTACACGCAGAGCGACACGATGGCCTACGGCGCCATCACCGCCCTGCGCGACGCCGGCAAGAAGCCGGGGCAGGTCAAGATCGTGACCATCGACGGCACCAAGCAGGGCGTGCAGGACATCGTCTCCGGCTGGATCTATGCCGATGACGAGACCAATCCGCGCTTCGGGCCGATCGCCATGCACGAGATCCAGAACTGGCTCGACGGCAAGCCGGTGCCGCAGAAGATCACGATCCGCGATCATCTCTACACGCCCGCCAATGCCAAGGCGGCGCTGGCCAGCGGCGTTCCCTACTGACGCCCATGTCTGTGGCGGTTCTTGAAACGGTCGCCGTTTCAAGGCGTTTCGGTGCGGTTCGGGCGTTGGAGGGGGTGTCGCTGACGCTCAATGCCGGCGAGGTGCATGGACTTGCCGGCGAGAACGGCGCTGGCAAGTCGACGCTGATCAAGCTGCTGACCGGGTTCCATCAGCCTGACGACGGAACGATCAGGCTGGGCGGCGCGGCGGTGCGGTTCGACTCCCCCCGCACCGCCCAACGCCACGGCATCAGCGCCGTCTACCAGGAGATCAACCTGATCCCCGAACGGGACGTGGCCGAGAACCTCTTCCTCGGCCACGAGCCGAGGCGGCTCGGCTGGCTGATCGACCGGCGCCGGATGGAGGCGGAGGCGCAGTCGCTGCTGGCGCGCTACGAACTGCGCATCGATCCGCGGGCGCGGCTCGGCACGCTCGGGCTCGGGCTCCAGCAGATGGTCGCGATCGCCCGCGGCATCCGGCTCGGCGCGAAGGTCGTCATTCTCGACGAGCCGACCTCCGCGCTCACCGGCGGCGAGGTCGAGACCCTGTTCCGCGTGGTCGACCGGCTGAAGGCCGAGCGCATCGCGATCCTGTTCGTCAGCCACCGGCTGTCGGAATGTTACCGGCTGTGCGACCGCTTCTCGGTGCTGCGCGACGGCCGCCTGGTCGCCAGCGCGCCGGCCGCCGACCTGCCGCGCCAGGCGCTGATCGCCGCGATGCTGGGGCGGAGCGCGGAAACGCTGCAACGCCAGCACGCGCCGCGCGCGGCGGCTTCGGGCGCCCCTGCGCTGGCCGCGCGCCATCTCACCTGGCGCAACCGGGTGCGGGACGTGTCCTACGAGGTCATGCCCGGCGAGGTGGTCGGCCTGGCCGGCCTGCTCGGCTCCGGCCGCACCGAGACGATGAAGGCGAGTTTCGGGATCGAGACGCCGGGTGGCGGCACGGTCGAGGTCGGCGGCCGGCCGCTGCCCGCCCCCGCGCCGGAGCGGTCGATTGCCGCCGGCCTCGCCTTCCTGTCGGAAGACCGGCGGGCGGAGGGGATCTTTCCGAAGCTCTCGGTCGCGGAGAACCTGACGGCCTGCGCGCTGCGGCGCATCTCCCGCTACGGCTTCGTCTCCCGCCGCCGGCAGGCCGAAATGGTGGCCGAGTTCGTCCGCCTGCTGGGGATCAAGACGGCGGGCGCCGAAGCGCCCATCACCTCGCTTTCGGGCGGCAACCAGCAGAAGGTCCTGCTGGCCCGCTGCCTCGCCACCGACCCGCGCGCCATCATGCTCGACGACCCGACGCGGGGGATCGATGTGGGCGCCAAGGCCGAGGTGCACGACGCGATCCGCCGCCTGGTCGAGCGCGGCCTCGGCGTGCTGGTGACGTCTTCGGAAATGGAGGAGCTGATGGTGCTGGCCGACCGGCTGGTGATCCTCGACGAGGGACGTGTCGCGGACACGATGGAAACCGCCGGCGCCGGCGTGCAGGACGTGCTCGACCGGCTGGCCGCCCCGCACGAGCGGGCGGGAGCATGAGCGCCGTCATGAACAGGCCGTCCCGCCTTGCCGGACTTGCGGCGCGCGCCGGCCACGACACGCCGGCGGCGATGCTGCGCGCGCAGAGCGTCTACATCGCCTTCGCCCTGCTGGTGATCGTCGACCTGATCTTCACGCCGGGGTTCCGCAACCCGATCGTGATCCGCAACCTGCTGTTCCAGGCCGCGCCGATCATCCTCATCACGCTCGGGCAGAGCCTGGCGATCGGCACGCGGGGGATCGACCTGTCGGTCGGCTCGTCGATGGCGCTCGCCGCATCGGTGATGGCCCTGGCGCTGCCGGGCGGCGCGGGTGTTTCCGTCGTCGCGGCGCTGGGCACCGGCCTGGCGGTGGGCCTGCTGAACGGCGCGCTCATCGCCTTCCTCGACATCAACCCGCTGATCTCGAGCCTGGCGCTGCTGGTCACCGCCCGCGGCTTCGCCGAGGCGCTGCTGGACGGATCGCGCGTGTCGCTGCCCACGGGCGGGGTGTTCGACTGGCTCGGCATCGGCGCCGTGTCGCTGGTGCCGATGGTCGCGATCATCGCCCTCGCGCTGGCCGCCACGGTCGCCCTCGTCGTGCGCACCACCGTCTTCGGGCGCAGCCTCGTCTTCATCGGCGCCAACCAGGCGGCGGCGGTGATCGCCGGCATCAAGGTGCGGCGGACGCTGTTCGCCGTCTATGCGGCGAGCGGCCTGCTCGCCGGGCTTGCCGGCCTGTTCGCCGCCGCCCGGCTCGGCGCGGCGGATCCCAACTATATCGGGCTGAATTTCGAGCTTGACGCGATCGCCGCGGCCGTGATCGGCGGCACGCCGCTCTCCGGCGGCCGGGTCTCGATCGCCGGCGGCGTCTTCGGCGTCCTGCTGCTGCAGGTCCTGGGAGCGAGCTTCATCATGAACGACATCAATTTCAGCTACGCGCAGATCCTCAAGGCGGCCTTCATCGTCGCCGCGCTGTACCTGCAGCGGGCCGGCGGATGAGCGGCGCGCCAGCCGCCGGTGCGGGCATCGCGGCACCGGACACCGAACGCCGCGCGCGGATCATCGCGCTGATCCGGTCGCGCGGCGCCATCGTGGTCCTCGCCATCGCCGCGGTCATCGCCAGCGCGGTCTTCCCGTATTTTGCGACGGTCAACAATTTCGAGAATATCGGCGTCGCGGCGAGCTTCGTCGGCCTGGTGACGATCGGCCAGACCTTCGTGATCATTCTCGGCGGGTTCGACCTGTCGGTCGGCTCGGTCATCGGCCTCGGCTCGGTGCTGGCGGCCTATGCGGTGCCCTATGGCTGGGTGCCCGCCCTGCTGGTGCCCTGCCTGGCGGGCGCGGCGGTCGGGCTGATCGACGGGCTGCTGATCGCCCGCGCCGGCATGGCGCCGTTCATCGTCACGCTCGCCGCCCTGCTCGGCGTGCGCGGCCTCGACCTCGTCCTGGCCAGGAGCAGCATGGTCATCGTCCACCCCGGCCTGTTCGGCCAGATCGCCAACGGCACGTTGCTCGGGGTCGGCAACCTGATCTGGATCCTGCTCGCCGGCTTCGCGCTGGCGGCGCTGGTGCTGAACCGGTCGCGCTTCGGCGTCGCCGTGTTCGCGATCGGCGGCAACGAGGAGGCGGCGCGGATGCTCGGTGTCCCGGTCGCCACCGTCAAGGTCGCGACTTACGTGCTGTCGGGCACGCTGGCGGGCCTCGCCGGCGCGCTGCTGGGCGCGCATCTCTCCTCCGGCCTGTCGACGGCGGGGCAGGGCGACGAACTGCGCTCGATCGCCGCCGCCGTCATCGGCGGGGTGCTGCTGACCGGTGGCGTCGGCACCATGGCCGGCGCCCTCTCGGGCGTGCTGCTGCTCGGCGTCATCGAGAACGTGATCGACCAGATCGGCAATCTCAGCTCGTATTACCAAAACCTCGCCTCCGGCCTCTTCCTGCTGATGGCCGTCCTGATCCAGACCGTCCTGACGCGCAGGAGCTGACGCCGTCCGCCGGGCGGGTTCGTTGTCTCATGCAAATAAATGATGCGGTTTGATCTAGGTCATATCGGGAGCACACGCGTCTCCTGTATCAACCGGATGAACGTTTCTCCCAGACGTTGAATTCCCTGTTCCCAACTGGGCCCCGGAGTCATCCGGGGCCCTTTTTGTCGGGGCCGCTCGCCTGTCCCGCCGGACGCGCTATGCTGCGGCATGTCGCAACCGAATCGCGCAGGCAGGAGAAAGAGTCCGATCGGCCGGGACGCATGCTTACAGGCCGACGCCCACGTCACGGTCGTGATCCCGACCCTCGACGAGGGGCATCGCATTGGCGCCCTGCTGGCCGTCCTGGCCGGGGCGCCGGCGTTCGTCGCGCGCATCGTCGTCTCGGATGGCGGCAGCGTGGATGACACCGTGTCCATCGCGCGGCGTCATGGCGCCGAAGTCGTCACGGGCCGGCCCGGCCGCGGCGGCCAGCTTCGCCGCGGGGCCGAACGGATCGCCGACGGCTGGATCTGGCTCCTGCACGCCGACAGCGAACTGCCGCCGGGCTGGGCGGAATCTCTCCGCGACACGCTCGCCCGGGCCGACCCCGCGCGGGCCTATTATGGAAGGCTGCGCTTCGCGTCGGGCGATATTCGCGCGCGGATCGTCGAGCGCCTCGCGGGATGGCGGTGCCGCGTCTTTCGCCTGCCCTATGGCGACCAGTCCCTGCTGATCCATGCGCGCCTGCTCGCGGCGCTGGGTGGCGTGCCCGACCTGAAGCTGATGGAGGATGTCGCGCTGGCCCGCCGCCTCGGCCGCCGCCTCGCCCCGATGGATCTCGTGATCGGCACCAGCGCCCGGACCTACCAGCGCGACGGCTGGTTCCGCCGGGCCGCGGGAAACCTCATCCGCCTGGCGCTGTTTCTGGCCGGGCGCGACCCGGCCAGGCTGGCGAAAACCTACCGGCGCTAGACCACTTTCCGATCCTGTCGGATCGGATGTAGCGCTCCATCATATTGATAACCGGAGCATCATCCACCCGGCCGGATCTTCGCCGCCTGGATCGCCTCCCACACACGGCGCGGGGTGGCCGGCATGTCGATATGCGCGATGCCGAAGCCGGACAGCGCATCGGCCACCGCGTTCATCACCGCCGGCAGGCTGCCGGCGCAGCCGGCCTCGCCGCAGCCCTTGACGCCGAGCGGATTGGTCCGCGCCGGCGCCGGGTGGCTGGCGAAGCCGATCCCCGGCACCGCGTCCGCCCGCGGCAGCGCATAGTCCATGAACGAGCCGGTCAGCAGCTGGCCGGCCTCGTCATAGGCGACGAGCTCGTGCAGCGCCTGGCCGATCCCCTGCGCCACGCCGCCATGCACCTGGCCGGCGACCAGCAGCGGGTTCACCAGCACGCCGAAATCGTTGACCGTGTGATAGGCGACGACCTCGATCACCCCGGTTTCGGGATCGAGCTCGACCTCGGCGATGTGGCAGCCATTGGGGAAGGCCGAGGGCACGCCGCGCGTGACATGGCCGACATCGAGCGTGGCGGGCACACCCTCGGGCAGGGTGCCGGCGGTGCGCAGCCGTTCGGCGAGGTCCATGATGTCGATCCCGAGATCGGTGCCGGCGACACTGAAGCGCCCGTTGGCGAATTCGATGTCGGCCTCGCCGGCTTCGAGCAGATGGGCGGCGGCGCGGCGGCCCTTTTCGATCACGAGGTCGCCGGCCTCGATGATGGCGGCGCCGCTCTGCATGATCGAGCGCGAGCCGCCGGTGCCGCCGCCGGCGAGGAGCTGGCTGGAATCGCCCTGCACCAGCCGGATGCGCTCGAAGGGAATCCCGAGCTTGCCGTGCAGCACCTGGGCGAAGGGGGTCGCGTGGCCCTGGCCGTAATCGAGTGTGCCGGTGACGATCGTCACCCCGCCATCGGCATCGAAGCGGATGCCGCCCATCTCGGGGCTCGCATCCGCCGTCACTTCCAGATAGTGCCCGATCCCGCGCCCGCGGATCCGCCCGCGCGCTTCGCTCTCCGCCCGCCGTGCCGCGAACCCGTCCCAGTCCGCCGCGGCCAGCGCGCGGTCGAGCGTCGCGGGGAAATCGCCGCTGTCATAGGTCAGGCCCGAGGGCGCGCGATGCGGGATCGCCTCCGGGCGGATCAGGTTGCGCCGGCGCAGCGCCAGCGGATCGAGCCCCATCTCGCGCGCGGCGGTCTCGACCAGCCGCTCCATGTAGTAATTGCCTTCCGGCCGCCCCGCGCCGCGATAGGCGCCGACCGGGGTGGTGTTGGTGAAGACGCTGCGGCTGGAAACCTCGATCAGCGGGGTGCGGTAGACGCCGACGAAGTTCTTCACCGCGTTCACGGTGGCCGGCAGCAGCACCACGTTGGAGAGATAGGCGCCGAGATTGGCAAACCCGGTCAGCCTGGTCGCGAGGAAATTGCCCTCGGCGTCGAGGGCCAGTTCGGCCAGCATCTCGTGGTCGCGGCCGTGGCTGTCGGAGAGGAAGCTGCCGGAGCGATCATCGGTCCACTTCACCGGCCGGCCGAGTTGCCTGGCGGCGAGCAGGGCGCAGACATATTCGGGATAGCACGAGGCCTTCATGCCGAACGAGCCGCCGACATGGCCGGCCAGCACCCGGACCTGCTCCTTCGGCACGCCGAGCACGGTGCAGAGCAGCCCCCGCATGTTGACCGCCCCCTGGCAGCCGAGCCGCAGCACGTAGCCCTCCGCCGGATCGAACTCGCCGATCGCAGCACGAGGCTCCATCGGGCTGACGATCACGCGGCTGCTGCGCAGGCTCAGCCGGGTGACATGCGCGGCCCGGGCGAAGGCGGCGGCGACGGCCTCGGCATCGCCGAAATGATAGTCGAGCACGAGATTGCCCGGCGCCTCCTCGTGCAGTTGCGGCGCGCCGGGGGTGGCGGCGTCGCGCGCGTCGGTCACCGCCGGCAGCGCGTCGATCTCGGCCAGCACCGCCTCGGCGGCGTCGCGCGCCTGCTGGAGCGTTTCGGCGACGACGAAGGCGATCGGGTCGCCGACATACCTGACGCGGTCGGTCGCCAGCGCGAATTGCCGGGGCCTTGGCGTGTCCGACCCGTCGCGGTTGCGGCTCGCGGCCGCCGGCATCGGGCCGAAGCCCGACGCCGCGATGTCGGCGCCGGTGATGATCGCGGCAACGCCCGGCATCGCCGCGGCGGCTGCGGTATCGACGCCGCGCAGAATGCCATGCGCGACCCCGCTGCGCACCACGACGCCGTAGAGCTGGCCTGGCCGGTCGAGATCGTCGGTATAGCGCCCCTCGCCGCGCAGCAGCACCGGGTCTTCGCTACGCGACACCGGCTGGCCGATCGCGAAGCGCCCGGTGGCCAGCGCGCGATCCAGCCCTTCCGGCTGGCGGAGGATGCGTGTCATGCGGAATGTCCTTCGAAGAACGTCAATAGGGTTGCCCCTTATGTTCGGTCCCGACAGGGCGGGCGCAAGATGCGGCACCGTGAAACCCGGCCGCGCTAACTGAATGTCAGTGAATTTCCGGCTCCGCGATCGTCCCCGGCCGGGCCAGCACGTCGAAATCGCAGCCGGTATCGGCCTGGCCGATATGGGCGGCGAAGATCGCGCCATAGCCGCGCGGAAAGCGCGGCGGCGGCGGCGTCCACGCCGCGCGGCGCCGGGCGAGTTCCTCATCGGACAACCGCACGTCGATCCGCCGTGCCGCGACGTCGATGGCGATGACATCGCCGGTGCGGATCAGCGCGAGCGGCCCGCCGACGAAGGATTCCGGGGCGACATGCAGCACGCAGGCGCCGTAGCTGGTGCCGCTCATCCGCGCGTCGGAAATCCGCAGCATGTCGCGCACGCCCTGGCGGAGCAGCTTCACCGGGATCGGCAGCATCCCCCATTCCGGCATGCCCGGCCCGCCCTGCGGCCCGGCATTGCGCAGCACCAGCACATGATCGGCGGTGACGTCGAGATCGGGATCGGCGACGGCTTTCGCCATCGCGTCGTAATCGTCGAACACCAGCGCTGGGCCTTCATGCTTGAGCAGGCGCGGCTCCGCGGCGGAGGGTTTCATCACGCAGCCGCCGGGAGCGAGATTGCCGCGCAGCACCGCGAGCCCCTCGGCGCGGGAGACCGGATTGTCCAGCGGACGGATCACGTCGTCGTTCCACACGGTCGCTCCGGCGATGTTATCGCCGAGCGTCATGCCGTTCACCGTGCGGGTCGCGAGGTCGAGCCGGTCGGCGATGCGGGTGAGGAAGGCCGGCAGGCCGCCGGCGTAGTAGAAATCCTCCATCAGGTATTGGCCGGAGGGGCGGATGTTGGCGAGCACCGGCACGCCGGCGGAGAGCGCGTCGAACCGGTCGAGATCGAGCTCGATCCCGGCGCGGCGGGCCATCGCGATCAGGTGGATGATCGCGTTGGTCGAGCCGGCCAGCGCCGCGCTGGCGACGATCGCGTTCTCGAAGCTCGCCTGGCTGAGCAGGTCGGCGGGGGTGATGTCGTCCCAGACCATCTCGACGATCCGCCGCCCGGTCGCCGCCGCCATGCGGGCATGGCGCGAATCCGGCGCCGGGATCGAGGTCGCCCCCGGCAGGGTGAGGCCGAGCACCTCGGCGAGCGAGGTCATCGTCATCGCCGTGCCCATCGTCATGCACACGCCATCCGAGCGGGCGATGCCGGATTCCATGTCTTCCCATTGCGCCTCGGAAATGTTGCCGGCGCGCTTCTCGTCCCAGTATTTCCAGACATCCGAGCCGGAGCCGAGGATGCGCCCGCCCCAGTCGCCGCGCAGCATCGGCCCGGCTGGCATGAAGATCGCCGGCAGCCCGGCGCTGATCGCGCCCATGATGGTGGCCGGCGTGGTCTTGTCGCAGCCGCCCATCAGCACCGCGCCGTCCACCGGCAGCGAGCGCAGGCTTTCCTCGACCTCCATCGCGAGCAGGTTGCGATAGAGCATCGTCGTCGGCTTCACGAAATTCTCCGGCAGCGCCATCACCGGAATCTCGACCGGAAAGCCGCCCGCCTGCAGCACGCCGCGGCGGATCGCCTCGACGCGGGCGGGAAAATGCCCGTGGCAATGGGCGAGGCCGCTCCAGGTGTTGACGATGGCGATGACCGGCTTGCCGGCGTAATCCTCGGGCGCGTGGCCGAGCTGCTTGATCCGCGAGCGATGGCCGAAGCTGCGCAGGTCGGACGCGCCGAACCAGCGGTGGCTGCGCAACTCCTCGGGTGTCTTGCGCGTCTTGGTCATCGTCGGTCTCCTCGCCTGCCGGCGCCGCAGGGCGCGGCGTCGCCTCCGGTTCTGGAATCTAGCAAGGATCGACGCAAGGGCCACGCCGCGCCGGCCGATGGGCGGGCGGGCGATCAGCCCGCCGCGCCGCGCGCGCCGCGATGGGCCAGCAGCGCCGCGCCGAAGCCGAGCGTGGCCGCGATCCCGCCGATCAGGAACACGCTGGCATAGCCGGTGCGGTCGGCCAGCAGGCCGACGACCGGGCCCGTCGCGCCATAGGCCAGGTCCTGGAACGCGGCGAATCCGCCGATCGCCGTGCCGCGCAGATGCGGCTCCACCCGGCGGATCGCTTCCTTGCCCATCGAGGGGAACACCATCGAGCAGCCGAGCCCGGTCAGCAGGGCGCCGAGCAGCGCGACCCATGCCTCGGGCGCAAGCCAGATCAGATATTGTCCCGTGGCTTCGACCAGCAGCGACCCCGCCGCCACCGCGGTGCCGCCGACCCGGTCCGGCAGGTCGCCGAAGGCGAGGCGCATCAGCACGAAGCCGATTCCGAAACAGGTCAGCCCAAGCCCGGCGCCCGGCCAGCCCTTGCTCAGGAAGTCGAGCGACATGAAGGCGCCGAGCGCGGCGAATCCGATCCCCTGCAACCCGACCGCGGCACCCGGCAGCGCGATGCGCCGCACCACCCGCCAGAGCGGCTGCCGCTGTCCCTGCGTCGGCGGCGCGTCGGGAAAGCGGAACGCGATGGCGGCGCCCAGCACCGACAGGAGGGTGCAGGTTGCCATCAGCCCGGCAAAGCCGAGCGCGCGGAACAGCGCGAGGCCGAGCGGCCCGCCGACCGCGAGCGCGCCATACATCCCCGCGCCGACCAGCGCGATCACCTTGCCCGAGCGGGCATGGCCCATCAGCCCGATGCCCCAGCCGATCATGCCGACCGCGACCTGGCTTTCCCCGACGCCGAGCAGCGCCCGCCCGGCGAGCAGCACGGCGAAGCGGAGATGCGGCGTGGCCGGCACGGCGGCGGCCATGCAGATCGCGCTCGCCACGGTGTAGACGCCGAGGCCGCGCAGCATGCAGCGCCGCCCGCCCCGCTCGTCCGCGAGGCGGCCGGCCTGCGCGCGGGTCAGCAGCGTGGTCAGGAACGGCAGGCCGACGGCGAGCCCGCCGAGCGCATTGTCGAGCCCGAGCCGGTCGTGCACCTCGATCGGCACGGTCGGCAGCGCCATCGCGACGGTCAGGTAGGAGACGAACAGGATCCCCGTCAGCACGATGACGCGGCGCTGGGCTGCGGCGGGGGATGCGGCGATCGGCATGCGGAACGGGCTCCGGCGGCGGGTTGCGGCCGATGCCGGTGTATCCGCGATCGGCCGCGCCGCAAACGCCGCCCCGCGCGGTGCCGGCCGGATGGCGCGCATCCGGCCGGCGGGCGGGATCAGGCCGGGATCGCCTCCGCCCGCAGCCGCCGCGCGGCGCCGACCAGGTTCTCCAGCGCCGGAATCACCTCGCGCCAGTTGCGGGTCTTCAGCCCGCAATCCGGGTTCACCCAGAGCTGGTCGTCCGCCAGCTTCCGCCGGGCGAGGCGGAGCAGGGCGAGGATTTCCTCCTCGGGCGGGATTCGCGGGCTGTGGATGTCCCACACGCCGGGGCCGATCTCGGCCGGGTAGGCGGAGGGGCCGTGGCCGGCGAAGGCCTCCAGCAGTTCCATCCGGCTGCGGGCGGTCTCGATCGAGATCGCGTCCGCATCCATCGTGGCGATAGCCGGCATGATGTCCTGGAATTCGGCGTAGCACATATGGGTGTGGATCGCCGTGTCGTCGCGCACCACGGCGGTGGCGAGGCGGAAGCAGGACACCGCCCAGCGCAGATAGGCCTCGCGGTCGGCGGTGCGCAGCGGCAGCCCCTCGCGGAAGGCCGGCTCGTCCACCTGGATGATGGCGAGGCCGGCGGCCTCGAGGTCGGCCACCTCGTCGCGCAGCGCCAGCGCGATCTGCCGGCAGACCGTCTCGCGCGGCAGGTCGTCGCGCACGAAGGACCATTGCAGCATCGTCACCGGCCCGGTCAGCATCCCCTTCACGGGCCGGGCGGTGAGCGACTGGGCATGGCGCGCCCAGCGCACCGTCATCGGCCGGGGCCGCGCGACATCGCCCCAGATGATCGGCGGCGCCACGCAGCGGCTGCCATAGGACTGCACCCAGCCATGCCGGGTGAAGGCGAAACCGTCGAGCTGCTCGCCGAAATACTTGACCATGTCGTTGCGCTCGAACTCGCCGTGCACCAGCACGTCGAGTCCGATCCGCTCCTGCAGGCGGATCGCGTCCTCGGTCCAGGTCGCGATCGCTTCGTCGTATTCGGCGGCGCCGATCTCGCCGCGCGCGAGCGCCGCCCGGGTCCGGCGCACGCCCGAGGTCTGCGGCAGCGAGCCGATCGTCGTGGTCGGAAACGCGGGCAGGGGCAGGCGCTGCCGCTGCCGCGCGCGCCGCGCGGCGTGCGGGGCGGGGCGGCGTTCCATCTCCGGTGTCGCGCCCAGCAGCCGGGCGGCGACGTCGGTCCGGTGGACCCGCGCGCTGTCGCGGCGGGTGCGGAGTGCGGCGTCAGAGGCCTCCAGCGCCTCGGCGATCGCGCCCTCCCCCTCGTCGAGGCCGCGGGCGATGGTGGCGATCTCGGCGAGCTTCTGGGTGGCGAAGGCGAGCCACGGGCGGATCGCCGGATCGAGCCGGTCCTCCTGCGCGAGGTCGACCGGCACGTGCAGCAGGCTGCAGCTCGGCGCGATCATCAGCCGCTCGCTGCCGCCGAGCGCGCGCGCTGCCTCGCGCGCGGTGGCGAGGGCGGCGCGCAGGTCCGCCCGCCAGACATTCCGCCCGTCGACCAGCCCGAGCGAGAGCCATGTCGCCGGGCCGATCGCGGCGAGGACCGGCGCGAGATCGTCTCGGCCGCGCACCAGGTCGAGATGCAGGCCGGCGACCGGCAGGGCCAGCGCGGTCGGCAGGTTGTCCGCGATCGGCGCGAAATAGCTGGCGAGCAGCAGGCGCGGCGTCGCCCCGCGGGCGAGGGTCTCATAGGCGTGGCGCAGCGCCGCCCGCGCCTTCGGCGCGAGGTCGAGGGCGAGAACCGGCTCGTCCATCTGCACCCAGGCGCAGCCCTCGGCGGCCAGCTCCGCCAGCACCTGCGCATAGCAGGGCAGCAGGCGGTCGAGCAGGTCGAGCGGATCGGACCCGTCATCGGTCTTGGCGAGCAGCAGGAACGAGACGGGGCCGAGCACCACCGGCCGGGTGCGGCGGTGGCGGGCCAGCGCCTCGCGGAACAGCGCGAGCGGACGGTTGGCGGTGACCGCGAAATGCTGCCCCGCCGCGAGCCGGGGGACGAGATAGTGATAGTTGGTGTCGAACCACTTGGTCATTTCGAGCGCGGGCAGGCCGGCCGCGGCATCGCCGCCGCCGGTGCCGCGCGCGAGGGCGAAATAGGTCGGCAGCGTCACCTCGCCGCCGCGCCAGCCATAGCCCGGCGGAATCGCGCCGACCATGCAGGCGGTATCCAGCACATGGTCGTAAAGCGCGAAATCGTTCGAGGGGATGTGGCCGATGCCCAGCCCCTGCTGCAGCGAATGGGACTCCGCGCGCAGCAGGCGCGCCGCCTCCTGCAGGCCGGCTTCGGACAGCTCGCCCGCCCAGTGCGCCTCGAGGGCCGATTTCAGTTCCCGCCGGCGGCCGATGCGGGGAAAGCCGAGACTGGTCGCGATGCTCATGCGCGGCCTCCCCGGCGGGCGTGGGACCGCGAACGGCGCGATGAGGGGGAAACGAGAGGACGCGCGCGGCAGGCGCTGCCGCTGATGCGTGCAGTCATGGGTCGGCTCCGGCTTCCGGTGCACCCCGCCCGGCAGCAAGGTTGGTGCGACACCGGCAGGTCTCCTGGCTCGCGGCTCGACGCTGGTGGCCCTGCCTTCCCGAACCGCTCCCGGTTCAGTGGCTCGCCCTTGCGGGCGGACGGACCACCGGCTCGCCGCTGACAGTTGCGGGGGCAGCCATCGACTTGCTTCCGGGACAATGAAGCCCGGCCGAAGCGCACGATGTTCCCTTTTCACCCGCTCGCGCGGGACCGGTGACGAATGTCGTATGCCGCCCGGACGGACATTCGGCAAGGGTGGCGGCATCCGCCGCGCCGGCAAATAATCGCGTCGTCCGCGCAGAATCGTTGCAGTCATGGATCGAGTTCGATCGGTATTTCATCCCCGGGGCGAAAATCGGCAATCACGGCTTGTTTATTGGTTGCGAGTATTGACCGTCCGGCTTCTGTGGTCATATCGGTCGGTCAAATTTCAACAATTGGCCGTGACTGGCTCATTGCATCAAGGGGAGCAACCATGCGGGCACAATTCAGACGCGCCTGGGGTTTTTGCGCGGCGGGAGTCCTGGCCTCGGGCCTGGCGCTGGCGGGCATCGGCCAGGCGTCCGCCGCGACGGCGCCGTCGGTCCTGAAGATCGGCACGCTCTATGCAAGCAGCGGGTCTTTCGCGGTGGCGTCCGAGGGGCAGTATCACGGGCTCGAATACTGGGCGAAGACGGTCAACAAGTCCGGCGGCGTCTTCGTCAAGGCGTTCGACAAGAAGATCCCGGTCAAGATCGTCGCCTATGACGACCAGAGCTCGACCGCGACCGCGACGACGCTGTACAACCAGCTCATCACCCAGGACCACGTGAACCTGCTGGTCGCCGATTTCGGCTCGGTGCTCACCTCGGTCGCGATTCCGCTGGCCGCCGAGCACCACATGCTGCTGATCGACCCGACCGGCTCGGGGGCGAACTTCTTCACCAAGAAGACCGACTATCTCGCCGATGTCAGCATTCCCGCCTCCACGGTGTGGCCGCTGCCGCTCGGCCATTTCCTGCTCGACCACAAGATCAAGCGCGTCGCCGTCATCTACGATTCGAACGATTTCGATGCCTCGCAGGCGGAAACGCTGAAGGCGACGCTGAAGAAGGGCGGCGTCACGCCGGTGTATTATCACGGCGTGCCCACCAGCGAATCCAACTACACCGTGCTGCTGCACACGATCGCGGCGCACCGGCCGGATGCGGTGATCGAGTTCGGCTATCCGCCGAACGACATCGCCTTCCTGCACACGCTGGCCGGCAGCGGCCTGCACTTCAAGATGACGTTCACCATCTTCCCCGGCCAGCTTCTCGCCCTGATGACGAAGAATGTCGGCGCGAAAACCCTCGCCTATACCTACACCTATCCGACGCCGCCGCTCGTCTCCTTCGCCAAGACCACCTATGGCCCGAACACCGCGACCTTCGTGAAGGAGTTCACCGCGGCGACGCATAACGCGCCGAACTTCCTCGATGCGGCCGGCTACAATACCGGGCTGATCATGCAGGACATGCTCGGCACCGCGCCGAAATTCACCCAGCTCGCCTTCCATCAGGCGCTGATGGACATGTCCGGCAAGACGACGACGGTGCTCGGCCAGTTCAAGATCAACGCGAACGGCGCCCAGCTCGGCGAGCTGCTGCCGGTGGCGCAGCTCGTCCCCGCCGGCAAGACCAACAAGATCGTCGTGGTCTATCCGCAGGACAAGGCGACCGGCAAGCCGGTCTATCCCGCGCCGCACCACTGACCGGCGCCCCGGAACCGCAGGATCCCGGCCCGTGACGGGCCGGGATCTTTCGTCGATCCGGACCACTGGTTTCCAACTTCCCTGCAAGAAAGGGCGCGCCGTTGGCACTTCTCGAATACGCGCTGATCGGCGGCATTCTCTACGGCATCTTCTTCAGCCTTGTCGGCATCGGGCTCAATCTCGTCTTCGGCGTGATGCGGATGATCAATCTCGCCCACGGCCAGTTTATCATGCTGGGCGGGTTCGGCGCGTGGCTTCTGGTGCATGACCTTCACCTCAACCCGATCTTCGGCATTCCGCTGGCGATTCTCGGCGGGATCCTGATCGGCTATCCGCTCTATTACGGCGTGGTGCCGCGCCTGCAGCGCAGCCAGGACCCGGAGATGCTGTCCTTCATCCTGTTCTTCGGCATCGCCCAGATGATCGAGGCGGTGATGCTCCTCATCTTCGGCGCGGACCAGCGCTCGCTGCCCGGTAACGCGCTGGGCTCGGGGAATATCGGCGCGTTCGGCCAGGAATTTCCGGACAGCTGGTGGGTCGCCGCCGCGGTCAGCGTCATCTGTATCGGCGGGCTCTGGCTCTATTTCACGCGCACGCGGCTCGGCTTCGCGACGCGCGCCATCATGGCCGACCGCGACGAGGCGCGCGCGACCGGCATCGATGTCGACAGGGTGTCGGCGATCGCCTTCATGATCGGCCTCTCGCTCGCCGGGATCGCCGGCGTGTTCGTGCCCTACATGGTCGGCTCGGTGTCGCCCTCGATCGGCGACGGGCTGACCACGACATCCTTCGCCATCATCATCATCGGCTCGCTCGGCAATCCGCTCGGCACCGTGGTCGGCGGCCTCGTCTTCGGCGTGGGAACGATGCTGATGCAGACCTATTACGCCTCGTGGTCGAATCTCGTGCCCTATGCGCTGCTCCTCATCATCGTGCTGATCCGGCCCTCCGGCCTGCTCGGCAAGGCGGTGCGCAGTGCGTAAGCGGAACAGTACAATGCGTTATCCCGTCGCGGTGCTGGCCATCCTCGCCGCCGCCTTCCTGGTCCTGCCGCATGTCTATGGCAACCAGTCCGTGCTGTTCACCATGATGACGTTCATGGCGCTCGCCCAGGGGCTGAACCTGCTCTACGGCTTCACCGGATATCTGCCGTTCGGCTATGTCGGCTTCTTCGGCACCGGCGCCTATGCCACCTCGCTGCTGGTCACGTTCACCGGCCTGCCGGTGCTGGTCTGCGTGCTTGGCGGCGGGTTGGCGGCGGTCGTGGTCGGGCTCATCCTCGGGCCGCTGCTGCGCCTGTCCGGCGCGTATTTCTCGATCGCCAATCTCGCCGCCTCGCAGATCATCTACTACGTGGTGGCGAACGAGGCGCTCAAGCATGTGACCGGCGGGCCCTATGGCGTGAAGATCGAGCAGGTCTACGCGCCCACGGCGAGCTACGCGACGATGCTGGCGATCCTGCTGCTCGCCACCGGGCTTGCCGCGTATTTCCGGCGCTCGCGCTTCGGGCTCGGCCTGCGGGCGATGCACCAGGACCCGATCAGCGCGGGGCTCGCGGGTGTCAACATCGTGCGCGAGCGCCTCATCGTCTGGCTGGCCTCGGCCGGCATCGCCGGGCTGGTCGGCGGCGCCTATGCGTGGAACCTGTCGGTGTTCTACCCCGACGCGGTGTTCACCCTGCAGATTTCGGTCTTCGCCATCGTCTTCGCCCTGTTCGGCGGGGTGGGCACGGTGATCGGCCCGCTGCTCGGCGCGGCCCTGCTCTATGCGTTCTACGCGGTGATCGGCGTCTCCGCGCCGCAATATTTCGAACTGCTCTACGGGCTGCTGATCGTGCTGCTGGTGCTGTTCCTGCCCAACGGCCTGATGTCGCTGCTGATCCGGAGAAATGTCGATGTCCTCTGAACCGCTGCTCCGGCTGGACGGGGTGAGCAAGCGCTTCGGCGGGCTCACCGTGCTCGACCGGCAGAGTTTCTCGATATCCGAAGGCGAGATTCTCGGCCTGGTCGGCCCCAACGGTTCCGGCAAGACGACGACGATCAACGTCATCTCCGGGGTGCACCAGGCCGATGCCGGGCGCATCCTGTTCGAGGGGCGGGAAATCCAGCGCCTGCCGCTGTACCGCATCGCCCGGCTCGGCATCAACCGCAGCTTCCAGGTGCCGAAATGCTTCCGCGCGATGCGGGTGCGCGAGAACATCGAGGTTGCCGCGACCTTCGCCGGGCGCGGCACGGTCGATATCGAGGAGATCCTCGCCGGTATCGGGCTCGCCGACCAGGCCGACGCGATCGCCGGGGCGCTGACCGTCAACCAGCAGAAGATGCTCGATCTCGGCCGCGCGCTGGCGACCAATCCGCGCCTGCTGCTGATCGACGAGATCGGCGCGGGGCTCAACCCGGCGGAGCTCGGGGGCATCGCCGAACTGCTGAAATCGCTCGCCGCGCGGGGCATCGCGCTCATCGTCGTCGAGCATCTGCTCGATTTCCTCAACCGCATCACCGACCGGGTGATCGTGCTGGGCGCGGGGCGGATGCTGTTCGAGGGTTCGCTCAAGGCGGCGTCGCGGGACCCGGACGTGGTCGCCGCGTTCATCGGAGGCTGACGGCATGACCCTTCTCGCACTCAAGGGCGTCGAGTCCGGGTATGG
Organism: Acidiphilium sp. JA12-A1; assembly: GCF_000724705.2. Classification (NCBI taxonomy): domain Bacteria; kingdom Pseudomonadati; phylum Pseudomonadota; class Alphaproteobacteria; order Acetobacterales; family Acidocellaceae; genus Acidiphilium; species Acidiphilium sp. JA12-A1. The sequence goes on along the minus strand of NZ_JFHO01000044.1, from coordinate 97,414 downwards.
CCCGATGCAGGTTCTCTGGGGCATCGACCTCGCGGTGAACGCGGGCGAGACGGTGATCCTGCTCGGCGCCAACAGCGCCGGCAAGACCACGCTGCTGCGCACGATCATCGGCCTGCTGCCCTGCACCGGCGGGACGATCACCTTCGATGGCGAGCCGGTCGGCGCCCTGCCGCCGGACCAGCGCATCCGCCGCGGCATCGCCTTCATGTCCGAACTCGGCGTGTTTCCCGGCCTGACCATCGAGGAGAACATCCGCCTCGGCGGCTATTTCCTCTCGGCCGCCGAGGTGCGGCGGCGCAGCGCCCGGCTCTACGACCTGTTTCCCGCCCTCGCCGGCAAGCGGCGCGACCTCGCCTCCAGCCTGTCCGGCGGGCAGCGCAAGATGCTCGGCATCGCCAAGGTGCTGATCTCCGAGCCGAAGCTGCTGCTGATGGACGAACCCTCGTCCGGCCTCGCGCCGGTCTTCGTCAAGCAGGTGGTCGACGTGCTGAAGACCGCGATCACCGGCGGCATGACGCTGCTGATCGCCGAACAGAACGTCGCCTTCCTGCCGCTGGCCGACCGGGGCTACCTGATCGATGGCGGGCGGGTGCGGCTTTCCGGCACGCGGGCCGAGCTTGAGGCGAGCGACGCCGTGCACGAGGCCTATTTCGGGCTCTGAGCGGCCTGCCTTCGGCCATCTGGCGGTTGCCGCCGGTTGCGTGCATGTTGCAGGGCAGCAGAAGGAGGGGCTCCGATGGCCGACACGCACGAGATCGTCCTGCGTCAGATCGAGAATTTCCGCTTCGAGACCGAATTCGGCGGCGGGCTGCCGAAGCTGGTGTCCGACGAGCCGCCGCCGCTTGGCGGCGGGGCGGGGCCGGAGCCGGTGCAGCTGCTGCTCGCGGCGGTGGGCTCGTGCATGTCCTCCAGCTTTCATTTCGCGATGACCAAGTTCCGCGAGGCGCCCGGCGCGATCACCACCACCGCGCGGGCCACCGTGGACCGGGACGAGAACCGGCGGCTGCGGGTGCAGGCGATCCAGGTCGCGATCGGGTTTGCCGCCGAGGCGGGGACGATCGGGCATCTCGATCGGATTCTCGGCCAGTTCGAACAGTTCTGCACGGTCGGCGCCTCGGTCGCCCGCGGCATTCCGATCGAGGTGAGCGTGACCGACGGCACCGGTGCCAGGGTCAAGGGCTGAGCCCGTCCAGGCCGGCGAAACCGGCCAGCCGCCTCGGCAATCTCCGGCGAGTTGTCCACAGAAATCTGAATAAGCCTGTGGACAAGCGCGGGGGAAACCGCAAGGACGCTTTCCGCAAGACGCATGTTTGCGATTCCCCGGCGCGCCGGTCCGCCATCTTGCAAGCGCGGGGCAGATGGGCGCAGAACGCACGAATGTCGTCCCTGTCCGCCGATTCCATCCAGCCCGCCCCGCCGGCCGCCGCGCCGGCCAATCCGCGCGACCATGTCGAGAGTTTCGCCCGCGGCCTTGCCATCCTCTGCGCCTTCGGGCCGGACCGGCCGAAAATGACCCTGTCGGACGCCGCCCGCGTCACCGGGTTGCAGCGCTCGGCGGCGCGGCGGTTCCTGCTCACCCTGTGCGATCTCGGCTACGCCGTGCAGACCGACCGGTGGTTCGCGCTCACCCCGCGCGTGCTGGAACTCGGTTACGCCTATCTCGGCAGCCTGCGCTTTCCCGAACTCATCGAACCCTATCTGACCGGGCTGACCCGCGAGCTCGGCGAATCGAGCTCGGCGGCGGTGCTGGACGGGACCGACATCGTGTACGTCGCGCGCTCGGCGGCGCCGCAGCGGCTGATGGCGCTGTCGCTCGGGGTCGGCACCAGGCTGCCGGCGCATGCGACCTCGATGGGCCAGGCGCTGCTCGCCACCCTGAGCGATGACGAGGTGCGCGTCCGGTACGGGCGGGCGCCGTTGCAGGGGTTCACGCCCGCGACCATCACCGATGTCGGCCGGCTGCTCGAACGGCTGGCGACGGTGCGGCGGGACGGGTTCGCGCTGAACGACCAGGAACTCGAATTCGGCCTGCGCTCGGTCGCGGTGGCGGTGCCGGGCAAGGGGCAGCGGCAGGCGGTGGCGCTGAATGTCGCCACCAACGCGGCGCGGGTGTCGCATGAGGAGGTGATGCGCCGCATCCTGCCCGCGATTCGCGAGGCGGCGGCGCAATGCGCGCGGGCGGTCGCCCTGCTCGGCTGAGCGGGCGCGCCTGACGGGATCATCATCGGGACCGGACGAGCGGCGGGGCGCGGTTGCGCCGGCGCGGCGGCGCGCAGGCGGCGGGCGGGCGGAACCGGCGCGCCAGCGGCCGTGATTCTGCTCCTCCCGCATGCGTGCTGCTTGCGGGGGCGGGCTTGGTCCGCTTCCTGCTGCCTGCGCGCGGCGGGAGGCGGAGCGGCGCGGGGAGTTTCACGCCGAGGCAGCGGCAGAGCGGGCGGAGGATGCGGCCGAGGCGCGGTTCCTCGCCGATGCGGCGCTGCAATTCGGGATCGGCGAGCAGGGCGCGGAGCTGGCCGGCGGCGGCGATGGCCTCGGGGACCGGAGCGAGAAGCCAGGCGGTGCGGCGCGGCAGGGCGAGCCTTGCGGGATTGGCCGCCGGGCGCGCCCGGCGGCGCGAGGGACGCGGGCGCGGCGCAGAAACATCGTCGGCGCAGAGGCGGAGCAAAAATGTGGCGTAGCGGCGCAGGCGGGTCCAGAGCAGGACGGTGAGGGCGCCGCTCCCGGGGCCGAAGGCGCCGGCAGCCCCGCGCCGGGCGACGGCGTCGCACAGCGTGTCGATCAGGGCGCGGAAGCGGCGGGTGACATGCATGAACGGAACAAGAACATACTTGCGCCGGGGTGGGCAAGAATTTTGCTCCCTTTTTGCTTCTTCTGCTCCGCTCCCGTTCGGGCGCCGCCTTCGCCCGAAGGAACGGAGGAGCAAAAAACTAGCGCAGGTCGGGCGGGGTGGCTTCTGCCTTGAGGGTGGCGACGGCCTCGTCGAGGGTCATGCTGTCCTGCTTGTCGGAGCCGAGGCGGCGGATCGAGACGGTTTGCTGTTCGGCCTCGCGCCGGCCGACGACGAGGATGTTCGGCACCAGGGCGAGCGAGAGGTCGCGCACCTTGGCGTTGATCTTTTCGTTGCGGGTGTCGGTGGCGACGGCGAGGCCGGCTTCCTTGAGTTTCGCTGCGACCGTCTCGGCATAGTCGTTGGCGTCGGTGACGATGCTGGCGACGGCCGCCTGGGTGGGGGCGAGCCAGAGCGGGAAGCGGCCGGCGCAGTTCTCGATCAGGATGCCGATGAAGCGCTCGAAACTGCCCACGATCGCGCGGTGCAGCATGACCGGGCGGGCGCGGCCGGACTCGGCGGTGACGTAGGAGGCGTCGAGCCGCTCGGGGAGGACGAAATCGACCTGGAGCGTGCCGCACTGCCAGTCCCGCCCGATCGCGTCGCGGAGGACGAATTCGAGTTTCGGGCCGTAGAAGGCGCCCTCGCCGGGATTGACGGTGAATTCGACGCCGGCGGTTTCGCAGGCCGAGCGCAGGGCGGCCTCGGCCTTGTCCCACACCTCGTCAGACCCGGAGCGCGGGGTCGGGCGGTCGGCGAATTTCACCGCGAATTCGGGGAAGCCGAAATCGGCGTAGACGCGGCGGAGCATCTCGACGAAGCGGACGGTTTCATCGGCGATCTGGTCTTCGGTGCAGAAGATATGGGCGTCGTCCTGGGCGAAGGCGCGGACGCGCATGATGCCGTGCAGCGCGCCGGAGGGCTCGTAGCGGTGGCAGGCGCCGAACTCGGCCATGCGCAGCGGCAGCTCGCGGTAGGAGCGCAGGCCGTGATTGAAGATCTGCACGTGGCAGGGGCAGTTCATCGGCTTGACGGCGAGGACCTTGTCCTCGTCCTCGACCTCGGCGATGAACATGTGGCTGCGGTAATTGTCCCAGTGGCCGGAGGCTTCCCAGAGCTTGCGGTCGAGCAGCTGCGGGGTGCGGACCTCGATATAGCCGAATTCCTCCTGGCGGCGGCGCATATAGGCCTCCACCGTGCGGTAGAGGCGCCAGCCCTTCTCGTGCCAGAACACGCTGCCGACGGCTTCCTCCTGCATGTGGAAGAGGTCCATCTGCCGGCCGATCTTGCGGTGGTCGCGGCGTTCGGCCTCCTCAAGCTGCTTCAGATGGGCATCCAGCTCCTTCTGGTCGCGCCAGGCGGTGCCGTAGATGCGGCTGAGCATCGGGTTGCGGTGATCGCCGCGCCAGTAGGCGCCGGCGACCTTGGTCAGCTTGAAGGCGCCGCCGATATCGCCGGTGCCGCGCATGTGCGGGCCGCGGCAGAGATCGAGCCAGTCGCCCTGGCGGTAGATGGTGATGGTCTCGCTGGCCGGCAGGTCGCGGATCAGCTCGGCCTTGAAGCGCTCGCCGCGGGCTTCGAAGAAGCGGATCGCCTCGTCGCGGTCCCAGACCTCGCGGGTGAAGGGGGCGTTGGCGGCGATGATCTCGCGCATCTTCGCCTCGATCGCCGGCAGGTCGTCCGGGGTGAAGGGCTCGTTGCGGAAGAAATCGTAATAGAAGCCGCCCTCGATGGCGGGGCCGATGGTGACCTGGGTGCCGGGGTAGAGCGCCTGCACCGCCTCGGCCATCACATGGGCGGCGTCGTGGCGGATGAGCTCGAGGGAGTCGGCATCGCGGCGGGTGATGAAGCGGAGGCGCGCATCGGCATCGAGCGTGCGGGAGAGGTCCATCATCTTGCCGTCGACCTCCATCGCCAGCGCCGCCTTCGCGAGGCCGGGGCCGATGGAGGCGGCGATCTCGGTGCCGGTGACGGGGCCCGGATAGTCGCGGACGGAACCGTCGGGCAGGGTGATCGCGGGCATTGCGTGCTCCTTCAGGGCGGGGATGACGCGTCGTTATGCCCATCCTGCGCGGCGGCGGCAACGTCCGCCACCGAAAGGGCGGCGAGATCGGGGCGGCGGAGGATGGCGGACCAGCCGCCATCGGGGGCGCGCGGGGCGGTCAGCGCGGGATCGGAGGCGCCGCCGAACAGCACGACGGAACGGACGCCGAGGGCGGCGGCGAGGTGCATCGGGCCGGTGTCGTTGCCGATGGCGAGGCTGGCGCGGGCGAGGGTGCCGGCGAGCTGGGGGATCGTGGTGCGGCCGGTGAGGTCGAGCGTGCGCGGGGCGCGGGCGGCGATGGCGGCGGCGAGCGGGGCTTCGGACGCGGTGCCGAGGACGACGGAGGGGAGGTCGAGCCCGGCGGCGAGGGCGCCGAAGTTTTCCGCCGGCCAGCGCTTCTCCGGCCGGTGCGGGGCGGCGCCGGGGATCAGCGCGACGAAGCGCTCCGGCAGGGGGATGGGCGGGGCGGCGAGCGTCCAGGACAGGTCGGGGAGGGGGAGCGGCAGGGGGATGCCAGCGGCTTCGAGCTGGCCTTCGATCCGTTCGCGGGTGTGGGTGCGGTCGCGCGCGGGGTCGGCGTGGGGGAAGGCGCAGCCGGGGGCGATGCCGGACCAAAGCGGGCGTCCGGCGAGGCGGAAATAGCGGCTGGAGCGGCCGGAGGTCTGCAGGTCGTAGACCATCGCGAAGCCGCCGAGGGCGCGGCGCAGGCGGCGCAGGCCGGCGAGGTCGAGCGGGCCGGGCTTCGGGTCGATCATCACGCGGTCGAACCAGGGGGCGGCTTCGAGCCAGGCGGCGAAGGGTTTCGTGGTCAGGAGCGAAATCTCGGCGGCGGGATGGGCGGCGCGGATGGCGGCGAAGGCGGGGAAGCTGAGGACGATGTCGCCCAGCGCGCCGTGGCGGATGACGAGGATGCGCGGCGTCGATGTCATCCCAGCAGCTCGTCGTAGACGGCGAGATTGCCGTTCTGCATCGCGGCGATCGAGTAGAATTCGGCGACATAGGCGCGGGCGGCCTCGCCCATCGCGAGGCGGGATTCGGGCGGCAGGTCGAGTGCGGCGTCGAGGGCGGCGGCGAGGTCGGCGGCGTCGCCGGGTTTGGTGCGCCAGCCGGTTTCGCCGTGGCGGATGGTTTCGCGGGCGGCGCCGTGATCGGTGGCGATGGCGATCCGCCGCATCGCCTGCGCCTCGACGATGGTGCGGCCGAAGGCTTCGGGGTCGGTCGAGGCGTTCACCACGATGTCCGCCAGCTTGTAGGCGGCGGGCATGTCCGCGCAGTCGCCGGCGAAGACGACGCGGGGGACGAGATCGAGCCGGCGGATCGTCTCGACCAGGGAGCGGCGATAGGCCTCGCGCCCCTGGGCGGCGCCGACGAGGAGGAGGATCGGGTCGCGGTGGCGCATGCGGGCGAGCGCCTCGATGGCGACGCGCTGGCCCTTCCAGCCGGTGAGCCGGGCGGGGAGCATGATCACCGGCGCGCCGTCGGGCAGGGGCCAGGCGCGGGCGAGGGCCTCCATCCGCCGGCCGCCCACGGCGTCGGGGTCGAATTTCGCGCAGTCCACCCCGCCGGGGACGATGCGCAGGCGGTCCGCCCCGACGCCGTGGCGGGCGCGGACGAGATCGGCGATGAAGCCGGAGATCGCGATCACCCGGTCGCCCGAGGCCATCACCGCGTTGTAGCGCGCCTTGAGCGGGCCGCGCTGGCCATAGGCGCCGTGATAGGTGGTGACGAAGGGCACGCCGCAGCGGCGGGCGGCGAGGCGGGCGGCGATGGCCGGGGCGCGGGAATGGGCGTGGACGAGGGAGATCCGCTCGGCGCGGATCAGCCGGGCGAGGCGGCGCGCGGCGGCGAGGATCTTCAGCGGGTTGCGGGATTCGAGGTCGATCTCGACATGCCGTCCGCCGGCGCGCTCGACCGCGCGGACCAGGCGGCCCGATTGGCTTGCGACGAAGGCGCGGGCGCCGGTGCGGGCGACGGCCTCGGTCAGTTCGACCACCACCTGCTCCACGCCCCCGGTTTCCAGACGCGGCAGAACCTGTAGAATCGCATAATCCGAGGGATGGCGCATGGCGGACCTTTCGTGCGCCGCGCCGATACCATGCGCGGGCAGCGAAGGGGAGGGCCGGATGGACGAGAGCGTGGCGCGGATCGGGGCGAACGGGACCAGCCTCGCCTGTGCCCTTCTGCGCGGCGCGGGGCCGGTGGTGGTGTTCCTGCCCGGCTTCGCCTCGGACATGCAGGGGACCAAGGCGCTGTTCCTGCGCGACGAATGCGCGGCACGCGGGCGGGCGATGCTGCGGCTCGACTATTCCGGGCACGGGCAGTCGGGCGGGCGGTTCGAGGAGGGGACGATCGGGCGCTGGGCCGACGATGCCGCAGAGGTGATCGCCGCCATGGTGCCGGAGCAAGACCTCGTGCTGGTCGGATCGTCGATGGGCGGGTGGATCGGGCTGCTGCTGGCGCGGCGGCTCGGGGCGCGGCTGGCGGGGTTCGTCGGCATCGCCGCGGCACCCGATTTCACCGCCGAGCTGATGGAGCCCGCCTTCGATGACGCGGCGCGGGCGGCGCTGGCGCGCGACGGCATCTTGCACCTGCCCAATCCCTATGGCGCGCCGACGCCGGTGACCGCGGCGTTGCTGGAGGATGGGCGGCGGAACCTCGTGCTCGGCGGGCCGATTCCGATCGATGCGCCGGTGCGGCTGATCCAGGGGCAGCGCGACGCCGAGGTGCCGTGGCGGACGGCGCTGCGGATCGCCGAGGCGGTAACGGGCGAGGATGTGCGGGTGACGCTGGTCAAGGACGGGGAGCACCGGCTGTCGCGCCCGCAGGACCTCGCGCTGATCGGCGCGGAGGTGTTTTCGCTCCGAGCCGGCGCGGCGTCATAACCGGCGCGCATTGCCCCCCTGCGCAGGGGGGGTAAAATTTCATCGAAGAACCTTGAAAAACCCCTTGCAAGTCCAGAGGTTTTTCCGCATATCGCGCGCTCTTGGCCCCGGGGGGCGCGGCGCGGTGCCGCGTTCTACAGGCTGTCACTGGTTGAGGGGGTTCGCGATGAACGCACTTGCCCGACTGGGGATGGTCTCGGAAATTCCGAGCGAAAACCAGACTGTTGCTCAGGACGCGACCGATGAGGTCGCCGTGCCGAAGGATTATTTCGTCGAGCGTGACGGCGTGAAATTCGCCGGGACGCATCTGCTCGTGGATTTGTGGGGGGCCGAGAAGCTCGACAGTCCCGAACTGATCGACGCGACGCTGCGCGAGGGTGCGCTCGCCGCGGGGGCGACGATCCTGCACAGCCATTTCCACCATTTCACGCCGAATGGCGGCGTGTCCGGCGTGGTGGTGCTGGCGGAGAGCCATATCTCGATCCACACCTGGCCGGAGCGCAACTACGCCGCGATCGACATCTTCATGTGCGGCGTGTGCGATCCCTACAAGGCGATTCCGTTCCTGCGCGCGGCGTTCTCGCCGAGCGACGTGCAGGTGGGCGAACAGCGCCGCGGCGTCACCGCCTGAGGCGAAACCGTTGATGACGACACACCGCCTTGCCCCCGGCAGGGCGGTGTTTTCGTATGGAGCGAGAGCATGACCGACATGTGGGTGAACGAGACGCTGTATCCGTTCTGGGGCCAGCGCTTCGGGGTGACGCGCGAGCTGGCGCGGACGAAGAGCGACTTCCAGGACATCGCGATCTTCGAGAGCGAGTTCCACGGACGGGTGATGATGCTGGACGGCATCGTGCAGATCACCGAGGGCGACGAGTTCGTCTATCAGGAGATGCTGACGCATGTGCCGCTGCTGGCGCATGGGGCGGCGCGATCGGTGCTGATCATCGGCGCCGGCGATGGCGGCGTGCTGCGGCGGGTGCTGATGCACAAGGGCGTCGAGCGGGCGGTGATGGTCGAGATCGACGGCGAGGTGATCCGGCTGGCGAAGGAGTTCCTGCCGAAGATCGCGGGCGAGGCCTGGGACGATCCGCGCGCGGAGGTGATCGTCGGCGACGGGATCGACTATGTGAAGAAGGCGCCGGATGCGAGTTTCGACGTCATCATCGTCGATTCGACCGATCCGATCGGGGTGGGCGAGGTGCTGTTCACCGACGATTTCTATGCCAATTGCGCGCGCATCCTGACCGCGCGGGGGCTGGTGGTGAACCAGTGCGGCGTGCCGTTCATGCAGGCGGACGAGCTGCGCGAGACCTCGGCGCGGCGGCGGAAATTCTTTCCGCACGTGACCGCCTATGTCGCCGCGGTGCCGACCTATGTCGGCGGGTTCATGACGCTGGGCTGGGCCGGCAAGGACCCGGAACTCACCCGTCTGCCGGCGGCGACGATCCGCGCGCGGGCGGAAGCGGCGGGGATTCTCGGGACCACGGAATACTGGTCGCCGGAGATGCACGCGGCGAGCTTCGTGCTGCCGCCCTATATCGCGAAGCATCTGCCGGGCTGAGCTTCGGCGCCCGGTCCCGTTCGGGTCGGGCGCGGGGCCGAGGTTCAGCCGTCCTGGCCGCGCTGCTCGCTGTGGGTGCGGTGCTGCACGCGGCCGATCCGCAAGAGATCGGTCAGGTGTTTCGGCATCGCGGGCGCGGGGCGGTAGGTCGGCGAGGGGTGCCAGGCGACGTGGCGCGGGCGGTTGATGCCGGGCATGAACCCCGATGTGAATTCGAAGATCGTGCCGCGCCAGCGATAGTTGAAGCAGGCATCGGTGAAGCTCACCGCGGGGGCGACGAGGCGCAGGCGGACCTGCGAATCGTCCGGCGCGGCGAGCACGGCGCGCAGCTTGACCAGCGTCTCGGTCAGGTCGCGGCGGGGCGGGTCGCCGACGAGGCGCATCGCGCCGCCGTCGAACTTCAGGTGATAGGGGCGGGTGAGGATTTCGCTCACGCGGGCGAGGCCCTTGCCGATCGCGCCCTGCACCGCGCCGAGCTGTTCGCCGAAGCCGGCAACGGTGAGGCCGAGCTCGGCCCAGGTGACGATCATCTCCGCGACCGGCAAGGGCGACAGCCCCTCGGGCAGGAACTGGTCGACGACGAGGCCGAGCAGCTGGTCGGCGGCTTCGTCGCGGTCGGCCTCGAGGCGCTTGAGGGTGATGGTCGGCAGGTGATTCCGGGCCATGTCGGCCTTCCCCTCTTCCGGTGGATCAGGCGCGCAGGCTGAATCGCTTTCGGAATTCGGTCAAGTATCGTAACGATCGCGGCCGGCTTGCGCCGGTCAGACCGGCAGGGTCTGGCCGATGGCGAGGAATTTCTCGCGGCGTTTCGCGCGCAGGGCCTCGGGCGCGAGGGCGGCGAGGCCGGGCAGGGTTTCGGCGATCGCGGCGCCGAGGGCGGTGATCGCGGCCTGGGGGTCGCGATGGGCGCCGCCGAGCGGCTCGGGCACGATGCGGTCGATGATGCCGAGGCGCTTGAGGTCCTGGGCGGTGATCTTCATCGCCTCGGCGGCCTGGGCGGCGTTGGCGCGGTCTTCCCACAGGATGGCGGCGCAGCCCTCGGGCGAGATGACGGAATAGATCGCGTGCTCGAACATCAGCACGGTATCGGCGGCGGCGATGGCGATGGCGCCGCCGGAGCCGCCCTCGCCGATGATGGTCGCGATGAAGGGGACCGGGGCGGCGAGGCAGGCATCGATGCCGCGGGCGATCGCCTCGGCCTGGCCGCGCGCCTCGGCATCGACGCCGGGATAGGCGCCGGAGGTGTCGACGAAGGAGAGCACGGGCAGGCCGAAGCGGCCGGCCATCTCGATCAGGCGGCGCGCCTTGCGGTAGCCCTCCGGCCGGGGCGAGCCGAAATTGTGCTTCAGCCGCGATTCGAGGTCCCAACCCTTCTCGATGGCGATGACCATGACCGGCTCGCCCTTGAAGCGGCCGGGTCCGGCGACGATGGCGGCATCCTCGCCGAAGCCGCGGTCGCCGGCCAGCGGGGTGAATTCGGTGATCAGCCCGGCGATGACGTCGCGCGCCTTGGGCCGCTCGGGATGGCGGGCGACCTGGGTCTTCTGCCAGGGCGAGAGCCTGCCGTAGAGGGTGCGCAACTGCCGCTCCGCCTTGTCGGACAGGAGGGTGACCTCTTCGGCGATGTTGAGCTCGCCCGGATCGGTCATCCGGCGCAGCTCCTCGATCTTGGCTTCCAGCTCGGCGACCGGCTTCTCGAAATCCAGGAAATGGCGCATGGCCGCTTCCGGTGCCGCAGTTTTTCGCCGGCGTCAAATCCCCCCTGGCGCGGGCCGCGGGTCAGGCGGTTTCGCGGAAGAGTTCGCGGCCGATCAGCATCCGGCGGATTTCCGAGGTGCCGGCGCCGATCTCGTAGAGTTTCGCATCGCGCAGCAGGCGGCCGGTGGCGTAGTCGTTGATGTAGCCGTTGCCGCCGAGGCACTGGATCGCCTCCAGCGCCATCCAGGTCGCCTTCTCGGCGGCGTAGAGGATGGCGCCGGCGGCGTCCTTGCGGGTGGTCCGGCCACGGTCGCACGCCTTGGCCACCGCGTAGACATAGGCGCGGGCGGCGCTCATCGTCACGTACATGTCGGCGAGCTTGCCCTGGATGAGCTGGAACTCGCCGATCTTCTGGCCGAACTGCTCGCGCTCGTGGACATAGGGGATCACGATGTCGAGCGCCGATTGCATGATGCCGAGGGGGCCGGCGGCGAGGACGGCGCGCTCGTAGTCGAGCCCGCTCATCAGCACGTTGACGCCGCGGCCGACCCCGCCGAGCACGTTCGATTCGGGGACGACGCAATCCTCGAAGACCAGCTCGCCGGTGTTGGAGCCGCGCATGCCGAGCTTGTCGAGCTTCTGGGCGCAGGAGAAGCCGGGCATGGTCTTCTCGACGAGGAAGGCGGTGATGCCGCGCGGGCCGGACTCGGGGTCGGTTTTCGCGTAGACCACCAGCGTGTCGGCCTCGGGGCCGTTGGTGATCCACATTTTCGATCCGTTCAGCACGTAGGAATTGCCGCGCTTCTCGGCGCGCAGGCGCATCGAGACGACGTCCGACCCGGCATTGGGCTCGGACATCGCGAGCGCGCCGACCTTGCGGCCGGAGACGAGGTCCGGCAGGTAGCGCTCGCGCTGGGCCTCGGTGCCGTTGAGGCGGATCTGGTTGACGCAGAGATTGGAATGCGCGCCGTAGGACAGGCCGACCGAGGCCGAGGCGCGGGAGATTTCCTCCATCGCGACGCAATGGGCGAGATAGCCCAGGCCGGCCCCGCCATATTGCTCGGGCACGGTGATGCCGAGCAGGCCGATGTCGCCCATCTTCGACCAGAGATCGTGCGGGAAATCGTTGTCGCGGTCGATCGCGGCGGCGCGGGGGGCGATTTCGGCCGCGGCGAAGCGGCGGACCGAATCGCGCAGGGCGTCGATCTCCTCGCCGAGGTCGAAATCGAGCATGGTGTGGCTATTCGCGCGCATGGCGTTGTCCTTCTCCCCGGTCGAAAGCGGCGGGCATCGCGGCTTCGAGCCAGCCCCACAAGGCGAGGGCGGCGCCGACGATGCCTTCGGTGCCGTTGTAGTTGATGACGGCGACGATGCCGAGGGCGAGGCCGGCGATGCCGAGCGCGCGGCTGGCGAAGGCGAAGGCGAGCAGGCCGAGCAGCAGGGCGGGAAAGCCGAACAGCCGCTCGTATTGCAGCCAGAGCACGGCGTGGCGCGGGGCGCAGACGAGCGGGGCGTGGGCGCCGGCACAGAGGCCGACATAGGCGCGGGGCTCGATCGTCGCCATGCGGAAGCCGGCGGCGGCGGCGGCGAGCGCGATCACCACCGCGATTCCGATCAGGTCGGCCCGTCCGAATCTTGCCCTCATGCCCCTTGCCTCGTAATGGTGCATCGCGAAAACGCCCGCGAAATCACCGGCTCCATATCACGGACCCATGCAAGACCAGAAACACGCCCTGAGCTTTCAGGATATCATTCTCGCGCTGCACCGGTTCTGGGCCCGCCAGGGCTGCGTGATCCTGCAGCCCTACGACATGGAAATGGGGGCCGGAACCTTCCATCCGGCGACCACGCTGCGCTCGCTCGGGCCGAAGCCGTGGGCGGCGGCCTATGTGCAGCCCTCGCGCCGGCCCTCGGACGGGCGGTATGGCGAGAATCCGAACCGGTTGCAGCACTATTATCAGTACCAGGTGATCATGAAGCCCTCGCCGGCGGACGCGCAGGAGTTGCTGCTGGCGAGCTACCGGGAGATCGGGCTCGATCCGCTGCGGCACGATTTCCGCTTCGTCGAGGATGACTGGGAAAGCCCGACGCTGGGCGCCTGGGGACTCGGCTGGGAGATCTGGTGCGACGGGATGGAGGTGGGGCAGTTCACCTATTTCCAGCAGGTCGGCGGGATCGCGGTGGATGTGCCGAGCTTCGAGATGACCTACGGGCTGGAGCGGCTGGCGATGTATGTGCAGGGGGTGGAGAACGTGTTCTCGCTCCGCTTCAACGATGCCGAGGGGCCGCACGCGCTGAGCTATGGCGATGTTTTCCTCCGGGCGGAGAAAGACTATTCGGCGCATAATTTCGAATTCGCCGATACCGAAATGCTGATGCGGCATTTCGGGGATGCGGAGCAGGAATGCGGGGCGCTGGTGGGACGGGGGCTGGCGCAGCCGGCCTATGACCAGTGCATCAAGGCGAGCCATCTGTTCAACCTGCTGGATGCGCGGGGGGTGATTTCGGTGACCGAGCGCGCCGCCTATATCGGCCGGGTGCGGGCGCTGGCGAAGGCGTGCGCGGAGGTCTGGGTCGCGGGCGAGCGGGCCGAGGCGGAGGCGCGGAAGAATGGCTGAGTTCTTTCTGGAGCTTTTCTCCGAGGAAATTCCGGCGCGGATGCAGGAAGCGGCGGCCGAGCAGCTCGCGAAGCTGGTGGGCGCGCAGCTCGCGCCGCTGTCGCCGCGCGATATAAAGGCCTTCGGCGCCGCGCGGCGGATTGCCGTCGTGGCGACGATCGCGGCCGAGGTGCCGGAATCGGCGAGCGAAGTGCGGGGGCCGAAGCTCTCGGCACCGCCGCAGGCGCTGGAGGGGTTCCTGCGCAAGAACGGTGCGGCGCGGGAAGAGCTGGTCGAGGAGGACGGGTATTTCCTGCTCCGGCGGAACCTGCCGTCGCGGCCGGCGGGCGAGCTGATCGCGGGTGAATTCGCTCAGGCGCTGGCCGGGTTCGGCTGGCCGAAATCGATGCGCTGGGGGCAGAGCGGGGCGTTCACCTGGGTGCGGCCGTTGCGGCGGGTGGTGTGCCTGCTCGATGGGAAGGTGATTCCGTTCACGCTCGGGCCGGTGGCGAGCGGGGATCAGAGCGAGGGGCACCGGTTTCTCGCGCCGGGCGCGTTCCGGGTGACCTCCGCCGCGCAATGGCAGGAGGAGCTGCGGGCGCGGCGCGTGATCGTCGATGCCGATGAGCGGAGAAAAACGATCGCGGAGGGGCTGCGCGCGGCGGCCGGAGCAAAGGGGCTGAGCGTTGCCGGGGATGCGGGGCTGCTGGACGAGGTCGCGGGGCTGGTGGAGTGGCCGGTCTGCCTGATCGGGGCGATCGATCCGGGGCAGATGGCGCTGCCGCCGGAGGTGCGCGAACTGTCGATGAAGGTGAACCAGCGCTATTTCGCGACGCGCGACGCGGCGGGCAATCCGGCGCCGTATTTCGCCTTCGTCGCCAATATCGCGGCGAATGACGGCGGGGCGGCGATCATCGCCGGCAATGAGCGGGTGCTGCGGGCAAGGCTCGCGGATGCGGAGCATTTCTGGGCGCAGGACCGGAAGCAGACGCTGGACTCGTGGCTGCCGAAGCTCGATGCGGTGACGTTCCACGCGAAGCTCGGCACCCAGCATGCGCGGGCCGGGCGGATCGAGGCGCTGGCGCGGGAGATCGCGCTGGCGCTGGGCGCGGATGCGGCGGCGGCGGATGCGGCGGCGCGGGCCGGGCGGCTGTGCAAGGCGGATCTCGTCAGCGGGATGGTCGGCGAGTTCCCCGAGCTTCAGGGCATCATGGGCGGGTATTACGCCGAGGCGTCGGGCGAGGGTGAGGCGATCGCCGCGGCGATCCGCACGCATTACCAGCCGAAAGGCCCGTCGGACGAGGTGCCTTCGGGGGTTGTTTCCGCCGCCGTGGCGCTGGCGGACAAGATCGACACGCTGCGGGAGTTCTTCCGCATCGGCGAGACGCCGACCGGGTCGGGCGATCCGTTCGCGCTGCGGCGGGCGGCGCTGGGGGTGATCCGCATCGTGCTGGAGAATGGGCTCAGGCTGAACCTGATGCCGCTGGTGGGCGCGGAGGTGTTCGACTTCCTGATCGAACGGCTGCGGGTGAAGCTGCGCGGCGAGGGCAAGCGGTTCGACGTGCTGAACGCCGTTCTGGATACGGCGCGGGATGACGACCTGACCCGGCTGATCGCGCGGACCGAGGCGCTGGGGGCGTTCCTCGCCACCGAGGACGGGGCGAACCTGCTCGCGGCGTATCGGCGGAGTACAAACATCCTCAGAATCGAGGATGCGAAGGACGGGCCGCACGAGGGCACGATCGATCCTGGGTTGCTGGCCGAGGCGGCGGAGATCGCGCTCGCGGATGCGCTGGAGGCGGTGGATCTCGAAGCGCGGCGCCGGCTGGAAGACGAGGATTTCGCCGGCGCGATGCGGGGTTTCGCGGCGCTGCGCGCGCCGGTCGACGCGTTTTTCGATCATGTGACCGTGAACGCGACGGGAGCAGAATTACGCCGCAATCGTTTGCGATTGCTGGCCCGCCTGCGCGACGTGATGCATCGCGTCGCCGATTTCTCGAAACTGGAAGGGTAATGCCCCGATGAGCAAATACGTCTACAGCTTCGGTCCCGGCGCCAGCGACGGTTCGGCGGCAATGCGCAACCTGCTTGGCGGCAAGGGGGCGAACCTGGCCGAGATGGCGAGCATCGGCCTGCCGGTGCCGCCGGGTTTCACCATCACCACCGAGGTGTGCACCGCGTTCTACGACAATGACCGCGCCTATCCGGACGGGTTGCGCGAGCAGGTGGACGCGGCGCTGGCGAAGATCGAGGCGGAGGTGGGGCGGCGCTTCGGCGACAAGCACAACCCGCTGCTGGTGTCGGTGCGCTCGGGCGCGCGGGTGTCGATGCCGGGGATGATGGATACCGTGCTCAATCTCGGGCTCAACGACGTGACGGTGCAGGGGCTGGCCGAGGGGGCGGGGGATGCGCGCTTCGCCTGGGATTCGTACCGGCGGTTCATCCAGATGTACGGCTCGGTGGTGCTGGGTGTGGCGCATCACCGGTTCGAGGAGATCATCGAGAACGTGAAGCTCGATGAGGGGGCGACCGAGGATACCCAGCTTTCGGCGCAGGACTGGCACCGCGTGGTCGAGGCCTACAAGGACGTGGTGCAGGCCGAGACCGGCCATCCGTTCCCGCAGGACCCGCACGACCAGCTCTGGGGCGCGGTGGGGGCGGTGTTCGGCTCGTGGATGAACCAGCGGGCGATCACCTATCGGCGGCTGCACGAGATCCCGGCCGACTGGGGCACGGCGGTGAACGTGCAGGCGATGGTGTTCGGCAACATGGGCGAGGATTGCGCGACCGGGGTGTGCTTCACCCGCGACCCATCGACCGGGGTGAACGAGTTCTACGGCGAATATCTGCCGAACGCGCAGGGCGAGGACGTGGTGGCGGGCATCCGCACGCCGCGGCCGCTGTCGAAATCCTATGCGAAGCCGGGCGAGATCAGCCTGGAGGAGGCGATGCCGCAGGCCTATGCCGAGCTGGTGCGGGTGCGCGAGACGCTGGAGCGGCATTACCGCGACATGCAGGACATCGAATTCACCATCCAGCGGCAGAAGCTGTACATGTTGCAGACGCGCAACGGCAAGCGCACGGCGCCGGCCAGCGTGCGGATCGCGGTGGAGATGGCGGAATCGGGGCTGATCGACCAGCGCGAGGCGGTGACGCGGGTGAACCCGCAATCGCTCGACCAGCTGCTGCACCCGACGCTCGATCCGAAGGCGAAGAAGACGCTGCTGGCGCGCGGGCTGCCGGCCTCGCCGGGGGCGGCGTCGGGCATCGTGGTGTTCTCGGCCGACGAGGCGGAGATGCGGGCGCAGAAGGGCGAGGCGGTGATCCTGGTGCGGATCGAGACCAGCCCCGAGGATATTCACGGGATGCACGCGGCGCGCGGCATCCTGACCACGCGGGGCGGGATGACCAGCCACGCGGCGGTGGTCGCGCGCGGGATGGGGCGGCCCTGTGTTGCGGGTGCCGGCGGCATTCACGTCGATTACGGTGCGAAGACGCTCGCCGCCGGCGGGGTGGTCGTGCGCGCGGGCGACACGATCACGCTGGACGGGGCGACGGGCGAGATCTTCACCGGCTTCGTGCCGATGATCGAGCCGCAGCTGTCGGGCGATTTCGCCAAGCTGATGGGCTGGGCCGACGCGGTGCGCCGGCTGCGGGTGCGGGCGAACGCGGAGACGCCGCTGGACGCCGAGACGGCGCGCAAGTTCGGCGCCGAGGGGATCGGCCTGTCGCGCACCGAGCACATGTTCTTCGACCCGGAGCGGATCGGCGCGGTGCGGCAGATGATCATGGCGCATGACGAGGCCGGACGGCGGGCGGCGCTGGCGAAGCTGCTGCCGTATCAGCGGCAGGATTTCGTGGCGCTGTTCCGCATCATGGCGGGGCTGCCGGTGACGATCCGCCTGCTCGACCCGCCGCTGCACGAATTCCTGCCGCATGGCGAGGCGGAGCTGGAGGAGGTTGCGCAGGCGCTCGGCATGAGTGTGGACGCGATGCGCCAGCGCGCGGCCGAGCTTTCCGAGGCGAACCCGATGCTCGGGCATCGCGGCTGCCGCCTCGGCATTTCCTTCCCGGAAATCTACGAGATGCAGGCGCGGGCGATTTTCGAGGCGGCGCTGGCGGTGGCGGCCGAGACCGGCAAGGCGCCGGTGCCGGAGATCATGATTCCGCTGGTGGGGATGAAGCGCGAGCTCGACATCACCCGCGGGCAGGTGGAGCGCGTGGCCAGCGCGGTGTTCGACGAGGCGGGGCGGGTGCTCGACTACAGCATCGGCACGATGATCGAGCTGCCGCGCGCGGCGCTGACGGCGGACACGATCGCGCTGTCGGCCGATTTCTTCTCCTTCGGCACCAACGACCTGACGCAGACGGTGTTCGGCCTGTCGCGCGACGATGCCGGCAAGTTCCTGCCGAAATATGTCGAGAGCGGAATCCTGCCGAAGGACCCGTTCGTCTCGCTCGACATCGAGGGCGTCGGCGGGATGATCCGCATCGCCGCCGAGCGCGGGCGGGGCACCAAGGGCGGGCTCAAGCTCGGGATCTGCGGCGAGCATGGCGGCGATCCGGCCTCGATCGCGTTCTGCGAGGAGATCGGGCTCGATTACGTGTCGTGCAGCCCGTATCGGGTGCCGGTGGCGCGGCTGGCGGCGGCGCAGGCGGCGATCGGCGCGGGCGGCGACCGGACGGCGTGAGCCGGCCGGTCTGAAGCCCGCCGGATTCTTGCTCCGGCGACCGGACGGCGTGAGCCGGATTTTTGCTCCGCCGACCGGATGGCGGAGCAGAAATACGGTCTGAGGCGCGCTGGAGCGGGTGTCTGGTCTGGCGCGCGGGCGGGCGCAAAAACGGTCAGGCGCTGATGGCGTCGAGGATCCGGCGGACCGTGGCCTCGAAGGGGGCCCGGCCGTTTTCCGCGGCGAGGCGGCGCAGGGCGGAATCGCGCAGCGCGGTCCAGCGGGTTTCGTCGCGGTAGAGCGAGGCGATCTCGGCGGCGAAGGCGGCGGCGTCGGCGGTGGCCGGGGTGGCGATGTCCTTGCCTTGGGTCCAGCCGAGCTGGCGGCAGAGCAGTGGCGTTGCCACGCAGGGCAGGCCGAACGAGGCGGTTTCGTAGACCTTGTAGGGCGTGCCGGCGGCGAAGCGGGTGGGGGCGATGAACAGGCGGTGCTCGTCATAGGCGGGGCGCAGCTCGGCCACCGTGCCGCGCAGCTCGATGCCCGGGATGCCGCGGAATTCGGCGAGGTCGAGATCCGGCGCGGTGTAGCCGACGAAGCTGAGGGTCGGCGGCTCGCCCATGATCCGCCGCAGGGCGGGCAGGATTTCGTCGCGATACCAGCGCAGGCTGTCGAGATTCGGGCTGTCCTCGCGGTGGATGCTGGCGACGAAGAGCAGGCCGGCGCGCGCGGCGAAGGGGCGCGGCGTGGGATCGGGCGCGCGGATGGTGCCGAGCACGGCGACGCCCGGCAGGCCGGCGGCGCGGAGCAGGGCGGCTTCCGCCTCGTTCACCGCGGTGACATGCCGGCAGACCATGGCCGGGCGCATTTCGGCGGCGACGGCGGCGGCGAGGTCGAACGCGGCCTCGCCGCGCAGGGCGGCGGCCTCGGCCTCGCGGGTGGCGGCGACGGCCTCGGTATCGACCACGAAGGGCGTTGTGGCCGGATCGATCCCCGCCGCCTCGAAGATCGGGGCGGTGCGCATCAGGTTGTGGGTGCGGGAGATCCAGACCGCGTCGTAGAAGCCGGGGCGCTCGGCGAGAAGGGCCGGCAGGGTCATGATCGAGCGGTCGTGCAGCACCTCGGCGGTTTCGGGCAGGTCGCCGAACTGGCTCATCAGGTCGTGCCGCGCGCCGTTCACCGGCAGGACCGAGACCTGCCAGCCGGCATCGGCGATGGCGTGCACCGCGTCGTTGGCGCGGACGAAGCCGGAGCCGAGGCGGCGGAGCGGCACGGTATCCTCGAGGAACAGCAGCCGCCGTCCGGCGCCGTTGCGCGCGCGGGCGCGGATTTCGCCGCCCGGCGCCGGCGCCTGCTGGAAGTGCAGGAACGCCTTGTGCTTGCGGACGAAGACGCGGCGGTTGCGGCGCATCTGCTGCATCGCCGCCTCGGCGTTGCTCGAACTGCCGTATTCGAGGTGGTGGATGGTGACGTCCGGGTCGTAGACGACGCGGAAGCCGGCCTCGATCATCCGCACGCAGAGATCGACCTCCTCGTAATAGGCGGGACGGAAGGCTTCGTCGAAGCCGCCGAGGCGGCGCACGAGATCGGTGCGGCAGAGCAGGAAGACGCCGGAGCAGAAATCGACGTCGCGCACGAAATTGGCCTCGGGGGCCAGCGGCGAGGCGTCGCGCAGGTAGCCCTGGGTCGAGCCGTCGGCCCAGACGATCGAGCCGGCTTCCTGCAGGCGGCCATGGGTGCGGATGACCTTGCCGCCGACGGCGCCGATATCGGGTGCCGAGGCGAGGCGGCGCAGGGCGGCGGCGATGGCGCCGAAGCCGAGCTCGACATCGTTGTTGAGGTAAAGCACCGCCGGGGCGCGGACCTCGCGCAGGCCACGGTTGCAGGCGAGCAGGAAGCCGGGATTGCCGGGCTCGCGGAGGATGGTCGCGCCGCGGACATAGGTCTCGATCCGGGCGGTGGCGTCGGTCGAGCCGTTGTCGATCAGGATGAGGTCGAGATCGCCGGGGAAGTTGGCGCGCAGGGAGGCGAGCGCCTGCATGGTCAGCTCGAATTTCTCGTGCAGCACCATGATGACCGAGAGCGTGGGCGGGGCGGACGGGGCGAAGTCGATCCGCTGGCGGGCGAACAGGGCGGACTGGTTGCGCGCGCGCAGTTCGAAGAGCTGGCGGGCGGCGCGTTCGGGCAGGTCCGGCACGCGCTCGGGCGGGCAGTGTTCGAGCCCCTCGCGCAGGCCGATCATGCGCAGATGGGCGAAGGCGTCGCGCACCGCGCCGGCGGCGAGATCGTTGCGGACGCGGGGGTTGGTGTCGCGGTAGTAGATCAGGTCGATGTCGGCGCGGGGGCGGCGTAGTTCGAGCGTGCCGTAGCGGACGAAGTGATGGTAGCCGCTGCGGAACACTCCGGCCTCGACGGCGGCGGCGATGTCGTCATAGGTGTCGAGATGGTAGCGCTCGGAGAATTCCGGCACCGGGTCGAAGCCGGCGGCCTCGCCGCGCGTGACGTAGTGGTGCAGCGCGTTGCGGGCGCGGCCCTCGGCGATGTCGTCGCGCGCGGATTCGTGCATCGCGGCGTACCAGGCGGGGTCGAAATAGGGCGAGGTGGCGCGTTCGGGCGTGTCGTCCCAGAGCGCGTAGAGATAGTGGACGAAGGGGCCCATGGACTCGAGCCGCGCCGCGCCCTCTCCCGCGGTCTCGACCTCGCGGCGGTAGAACGCGCTGTCGAACAGGAAATGGCAGATCCGCTGCTCGCGCTGGCCGGATTTCAGCCAGTGGTCGTAGCGGCCGAAGCAGCGGTGGCGGTCGAGATTCTCGAGCGACATGTCGGCGTGCAGGTCGCCGTAGAGCGTGTCGTCGAACAGCCAGTGCGGCGAGAGGCCGCGATGGCCGTACTGGCAGAAATGATCGAAGCCCGAGGCGTAGCCGCCCTCGGCGACCAGCGCCGCGATGTCGGGGTTGCTGGCGCGGTAGAAGCCTTCGTCGAAGAGCGGGCTCGGGCTGTGCCCCAGCCGGCCGCCGACGGCGAGGTAGTATTCGAGCAGGGCGGCCTCGTCGCGCCCGGCGGCGATGTCCGGATGGCGGAGGGCGTACCAGACCGGATCGAAGAGCGCCCAGGCGGGTCGTTGCTCGGCGGGGAGGCGCAATAGGAGATGGGCGGGCTGGGGCACCTGAAATGGTCTCGCGGCTGAAATGACGGATCGAAAATGGACGGCGAATGCACGGCGACAGAACTGCAAAAACCGGTCGAGCGCAAGAACGGCTGAGAAACGGTTAGCGGGTCAGCGGGTCGTGGCCGGAGTCGGCGAGCGCGGCCCAGGCCGTGGGGGCGAGGGCGGGGACGGGATAATACAGGAACGGCTTGGCGCCGCGGCCGGGCCCGACCGCGAGGCCGGTGGACAGCACGGCGCCGCCCGTCGCCCGGAGGAATCCGGAGCGGGTGCGCGCGGCGCGCAGCGTGGCGGCGAAGCGGACCGCCGTTGCCTGGTGGCCGCCGGCGCGGCGCAGGGCGAGCAGCGCGAAGCCTGTGCCCTCGGTCCAGAGTCCCTGGCTGGCGGCGCTGAAGCCGATTCCGGCCGGCGCGCCGCGCGGCTGGCCGAGCGCGCCGAGGCAGGCGGCGAACCCGGCGGGCGGGGCCAGGCCGGCGAGGACCGGCCAGAGATTGGCGTCCGCGGCGATGAGCGGGTTGGGGGCGCCGCCGGGCAGCAGGCCGGCGGCGAACAGGCCGGTGGCGGGATCGCGCATGGCGCGGACGAAGCGCGCGGCGTGGGCGGCCTCCGCCCGCCGGCCGAGCCGGGCGAAGGCCACCGCGAGATCGGTGTTTTGTTCCGTGCTGGTCCAGCGCAGGCGCTGCGGATGCGGCGGGAAGCCGAACACGCCGCCGGTGAAGCCGCGCGGGGCGCGGCATTGGGTGACGATCCAGTCCGCCGCGCGTGTTGCCGCCTCGCGGTAGCGGGCCGCGTTGACCCCGGCGCGGGCGAGTGCGGTCCAGAGCAGGATGGCCCAGGCGATCGGGCCGGTTTCGCTGCCGGTCTGGTACGGGTCCTCGGCCCAGTGGCCGCCCGCCGCGTCCCACCAGCCGGGCAGGGGGACGGCGCCGTGGAGCAGGCGCATCGTCCCGGCGCGGTAGGCGTTGCGGAGGCGGAAATCGCGGTGGTCGGGGTCGTGGGTCTGGGCGAGGACGAGGGCGTCGGCGATGCGGGCGGCGCGCGGCGCATCGCCCGCGGCGAGGAGGGCGAGGCCGGCGAGGGCGTTGTCATAGACATAGGCGACGCCGTCATTGGCGGGGAAGAAGGCGGGGAAGCGGCGGTTGGCCGCGGTGTCGGGGTAGCTCGCCAGCAGGGCGGGGCCGGCGGGAATCGAGTCGATCGCGGCGGCGATGGCGGTGGTGGGGGATGGCGGCGCGGCGGCGCGGGCGGTGGTGTGGGCGAGGGCCGGGCTCGTGGCGAGCCCGGCGAGCAGGGCGCGGCGGCGGATCGGCCGCGCCGCGCCCCGCATGGTCAGGACAGCGCCTCGACCAGCGCCTCGGCGGTGCGGCCATTGGCGATGGTGGCGGCGCGGCGGTCGAAATGCACGCCGTTGACGCGGGCGAAGGCGTGGTGGACGGCGGGATAGACATGCGAGGAGACCAGGGCGTTGCCCTTCGTCGCCGCCATCACCGCGTCGCGCGCCTCTTTCGGCGCGAACTCGTCGAGCTCGGCCATGTGCATCACCAGCTTGCGGCCGATGTTGCCGAATTCGGGGATCAGCTTGTCGAGCATGACGCCGTAATAGGAGATGTTCACGTCGGCGTCCGACCGTGTGGCCATCATCACCGCGAGGCGGCCGCCGAGGCAGAAGCCGACGGTGCCGACCTTGCCGTTGCAGCCCGGCAGGGCGCGGGCGGTGGCGAGGGTGGTCTTGAGATCCTCGATCCCCTTGTCCTGGTCGAAGCCGTTCATCAGCTCGAAGGCGCGCTTCCACTCGGCCTCGGACTTGTCGGTGAGGTCGACGCCCGGCTCCTGCCGCCAGAACAGGTCCGGCGCGATGGCGATGAAGCCCATCTCGGCGATTTCCTGGCAGGTCGCGCGCAGCGCGTCGTTCACGCCGAAGATTTCCTGGATCACCACCACCGCGCCGGTCGGCTTGACGGAGGGGGTGACGGTGTAGGCCTTGAACGCGCCCGAACCGTCGGCGGCCTTGATGTCGATGCTGCCGATGGTCGTCGTGATCTTGTCGGTCATGAGGCTCTCCCTGAGCGCTGGTTGCAACAACGCGCCGCCCGGACGCCGGGCGGCGCGACTGCGTCAGAGATAGTGCTCTTCCGGCGGGAGAAAACCGTTGAACCCCTGGCTCGCGTAACTTGTCACGTAGGCGCCGGTATCGTGGATCAGCACGCGGTCGCCGGCGGCGAGGGATGCGGGCAGCGGGCAGGGGGTTTCGCGATACATCACATCCACGCCATCGCAGCTCGGCCCGGCGAGCACGGCGGGCGCGTCGGCGCCGGCGACGCCGGGGGCGGTGATGCGGTAGCGGATCGCCTCGCCCTCGGTTTCGGCGAGGCCGCCGAAACGGCCGAGATCGAGATAGACCCAGCGGCGGCCCTCATCCTCGTGCCGGGTGCAGGCGAGCACCACCTCGCTCACCGCAACGCCGGCATCGCCGACGATGGCGCGGCCGGGCTCGATCAGCAGGTCCGGCACGTTGTTGCCGAAGGCATGGCGCACGGCATCCATGATCGCGGCGCCGAAATCGCCGAGCGGCGGGATGTCGTCGCGGTAGCGGGTGGGGAAGCCGCCGCCGAGATTGAGCAGCCGCAGGTCGATCCCGCGCGCCCGCAGGTCGGTGAACACGGCGGCGGCCTGGCCGATCGCGGTGCGCCAGGCGCCGACGCCGGTCTGCTGGCTGCCGACATGGAAGGAGACGCCCCAGGGGATCAGGCCGCGTTCGGCGGCGCGGACCAGCAGGTCGCGCGCATGGGTGCCGCTGGTGCCGAACTTGCGCGAGAGCGGCCAGTCCGCCCCGTCCTGGCTGACGGCGAGGCGGCAATAGACTTTCGCGCCGGGCGCGGCCTCGGCGAGCTTGTCCAGCTCCTCGTCGGAATCGAAGGCGAAGAGATCGACGCCGCGCGCATGCGCCTCGGCGATGGCGGCGCGCTTCTTGACCGTGTTGCCGAAGCTGATCGCGGCGGGGGCGGCGCCGGCGGCGAGGCAGGCGCGGATTTCCTCGATGCTGGCGGCATCGAAGCGCGAGCCGAGGCCGACCAGGCGATCGAGCACCGGGGCGGCCGGATTGGCCTTCACCGCGTAGTAGATCGCGGCGTCCGGCAGGGCGGCGCGCAGGGCGGCGAAATTCGCCGCCACGCGATCGAGATCGACGAGGATGGCCGGCGTGGAGACCATGCCGGAATCGAGAAAACGGGCGAGCTTGGGGGTCATGACCCACTCCCTTCCCAGATCCATGGGCCCGGCGCTCGCGGCGCAGGGCGGGTTGCGAAACGGTCGAACGAACCAGCGACCAGACGAAACCGGCACGAATGCCGGGTTGTTGCCAGAACGCTTGACGTCGTTGCGTAACCCCCGACGGGAGGCAGAGGCACGTGCGTTGCTGCGTGGAGCGCGACATAGGGCCATCACCCCGGGGGCGCAAGTAAAATCTTGGACGCCGGGGCATGATCATTTTGCGTAAGGAAATGCAACGGTGCGCCCAAAGTGAAACGATCCCGGCTATTGTAACAGCCATGGACATCATGCCGCACATCCTCGTGGTCGACGATGACCGCGAAATCCGTGAACTGCTCGCCCGCTTTCTCGAACGCCAGCGCTTCCGCGTCACCGCCGTGCGGGATGCGCGCGAGGCGCGGCGGGCCTACCTCAACGGCCATTACCAGCTCGTCGTGCTCGATCTCATGCTGCCCGGCGAATCGGGGATCGATTTCGCCCGCTGGCTGCGCGGGGAATCGCAGGTGCCGATCATCATGCTCACGGCGCTGGGCGAGGAGCCGGACCGGATCATCGGCCTCGAACTCGGCGCCGACGACTATGTGACGAAGCCGTTCAACCCGCGCGAGCTGGTGGCGCGGATCCGCGCGGTGCTGCGCCGCGTCGGCGAGAACGAGACCCCGGGCCGCGAAAGCTCGGCGCGGCTCTACCGCTTCGCCGGGTGGGTGCTGGAGACGTCGCGGCGCCGGCTGCTCGACCCGCACGGGGTCGAGGTGCCGCTGACCGGCGGGGAATACGACCTGCTGCTCGCCCTGCTCGACCGGCCGAACCGGGTGCTGACCCGCGACATGCTGCTCGACCTGCTGCGCGGGCGGCAGGCGGGGCCGTTCGACCGGGCGATCGACGTCGCGATCTCGCGGCTGCGGCGCAAGCTCGAGGATGACGGGCGGCACGCGCAGATCATCAAGACGGTGCGCGGCGGCGGCTATGTGCTGGCGGCGCCGGTCGAGCGTTCATGACCCTCGGCCGGATCTGGGCACGGCTGAAATTCTGGCCTTCCAGCCTCGCCTGGCGCACCGGGCTCGTTCTGCTGCTCGGGTTTTCGCTGATCCAGGCCATCGGCCTCGGCGTCCATGTGCTCAACCAGATCGAGGTGAACGGGATCGTCGCCGAACGCGCGATCGCGACGCGCGACGGCGCGCTCTATCGCCGGGTGGTGAGCGCGCCGAAGCCGCTGCGGACGCAGATCGTGGCGGAGGCGAACGGCGTCGCCGGCGACCGGGTCAGCCTCGATCCGGTGCCGCCCTATTCGGGCACCTTCACCCTGCCGCTGCCGACCCGGCAGATCATCCAGGGTTCGCTGCTCGCCTTTCCGATGCCCGATTTCCTGCAGCCGAGGCAGGTGGTGATGCGGGGCACGACCGCGCCCTCGACCACGATCCTGAGCTTCGAGCTGCCGGATGGCGGCTGGCTGACGGTGCAGAGCCCGTTCCGGCCGCGCCCGCCCTGGGAACAGCCCGGCTTCGCGAGCGCCTTTCTGGTGATGTTCGCGCTCGGCGCGCTGCTGATCTTCTGGGGGGTGGTCAGGCTGACCGCGCCGGTCCGCACGCTGGCCGCCGCCGCCGAGCAGCTCGGGCGCGACATCGCCCATGCGCCGTCGCTGCCGGAGGGCGGGGCGACCGAGATCGCCACCGCGGCCATCGCGTTCAACACGATGGCCGCGCGCATCCGCCGCTTCGTCGAGGACCGGACCTTCCTGCTCACCGCCATCGGCCACGACCTGCGCACGCCGATCACCCGCCTCCGGCTGCGCGCCGAATTCCTCGACGACGACGCGCAGCGCGAGAAGATCCTCGCCGATCTCGACGAGCTGGAGGCGATGCTGACCTCGACCATCGCCTTCGGGCGCGACGTGGCGCAGACCGAGGCCTCGGTGCCGGTCGACCTCGCGATCCTGCTGCGCACCGTGATCGACGAGACGGCCGATATCGCCCCCGCCGCTTCGGCCAGGCTCGCCTATCAGGGGCCCGATCACATCACCATCCGCGGCCGGCCGCTCTCGCTCAAGCGCGCCTTCGCCAACCTGATCGGCAACGCGGTGAAATACGGCCAGTCGGCGCGGGTCTCGCTGCACCAGGCGGAGCGGCATACGCTGCGCGTCGATATCGAGGATGACGGGCCGGGCGTGCCGCCGGGCGAGCTGGAGCGGGTGTTCGAGCCGTTCCGCCGGCTGGAGACCAGCCGCAACCGCGAGACCGGCGGCTCGGGGCTCGGCCTCGCCATCGCCCGCAACGCGATCCGCGCGCATGGCGGCGACATCACGCTGGCGAACCGGCCGGGCGGCAAGGG
The DNA here is from genome assembly GCF_000724705.2 of Acidiphilium sp. JA12-A1. NCBI lineage: Bacteria > Pseudomonadati > Pseudomonadota > Alphaproteobacteria > Acetobacterales > Acidocellaceae > Acidiphilium > Acidiphilium sp. JA12-A1. The sequence continues at coordinate 70,371 of NZ_JFHO01000044.1, read as the reverse complement.
GCTGATCGCCAGCGTGTATCTGCCCGAATGAACGCAGGCGCATCGCCGCGAGACCGGATCTGGCGGCGGTGCGCCGGTTGAGGAGGATCGAGTAAAATACAGGGATGTTTCCGCGGGTTCGCCGGGAATGACATGAATCCTGCGATTTTTTCTTGATCCGTGAGCTGACGCCTCCATATCTGGATCGAGACTGCAATCTCAGATGGTGCCCGTCGGGCGCCTGATTCATGAGCCGCCGCGTGTCCCGGTTGCGGGGGCGCGGCGGGCCGGGCGCCGCGACGAGGCGACCGGCGCCGTGATGGCGCGCTGGCGTCGTCCGGCCGCAACCCAAGACCCGACCGGTTTGTCCCGCGCCGCCCTCCGCCGGTGGGCGGCGATGCGTCGTTGCCGTTCGGGGAGAACGAAAGCGAGGCCTGACATGTCGCAACCCGCATCCGCCGCGCCCACGCGGCTCAAGAAACACCGCACCCTCTCGCTCGGCAATCTCAGCGCTGGCACGATCGGGAACGTGCTGGAATGGTACGATTTCGGCCTCTACGGCTATCTCGCGCCGATGATCGCCAGCCTGTTCTTCCCCTCGTCCGACAAGATCGCCTCGCTGCTCGGCGCCTATGGCGGGTTCGCCATCGGGTTCATGATGCGGCCGATCGGCGGGGTGATCTTCGGCCATCTGGGCGACCGGGTGGGGCGGCAGACGGTGCTGGTGACCTCGGTGGTGATGATGGGGCTGGCGACCACGGCGGTCGGGCTGTTGCCGACCTATCAGCAGATCGGCTTCTGGGCGCCGGTGCTGCTGCTGGCGGTGCGGCTGTTCCAGGGCCTGTCGGTGGGCGGGGAGTTCACCGGTTCGGTGTCGTATCTCGTGGAAACCGCGCCGGCGAACCGGCGGGGCTTCGCCGGCAGTTTCGCGAATTTCGGCTCGACCGGCGGCTATCTGCTCGCCGCCGGCTTCGCCGCGCTGACCACGCTGATGGCGGGCCATCATGCGGTGCAGGGCTGGGCCTGGCGCGTGCCGTTCCTCGCCGGCGGCGTGCTCGCGGTGCTGGCCTATCTGGTGCGTTCGCGGCTGACCGATACCGGATATGAGCCCGACAAGGCGGCGGAGGATGACGAACTGCCGATCCGCCAGGCGTTCCGCCGCAGCCCGAAGATCATGCTGCTGGCGATGCTGTTCACCTGGGGCTATGGCGTCGCGGATTATCTCACCCTCGTGTTCCTGCCGACCTTCGGGTCCAAGTTCGGCGCGATTTCCGACAGCCTGGCGCTGGAGATCGTCACCGTCACGCAGCTTTTCGTGCTGGTCCTGATCCCGCTGACCGGCTGGCTGACCGATCACTGGATCCTGCGCCGCTCCTGGCTGATCGGCAATTTCGGCGCGCTGCTGGTTCTGGCGCTGCCCTTCTTCGCGATGGCGCAGGGGGCGTTGACGCCCTTCGCCATCGCCCAGGTGGTCTCGGGCCTGATGCTCGGCTCGATCATGGGCGTCGCCCCGGCGATGCTCTCCGAGCAGTTCCGCTCTGAATACCGGCTGTCGGGCTATTCGCTGGCGTTCAATGTCGGGCTCGGGATCGGCGGCGGCACGGCGCCGCTGATCGCCACCGCGCTGATCGGGCTGACCGGAGTGAAGCTCGCCGCCGGCGCCTATCTGCTGGTCGGCTGCGCGATGTCGGTGGTCGCGCTGTGGATGCTGAAGGACCGCGGCCGCCAGCCCCTGAGGTGAGCGCGGTGCGGCGGCGGGGCGATTGACGCGCCCGCCGCGATCGGACAGGTTTCGGGCGAGGAATGTCATGAAACCTGCTCCATTCGATTACGTCCGTGCCGGGTCGGTCGCCGAGGCGGTCGGGCTGCTCGCCGCCCATGAGGGGGCGAAGCTCCTCGCCGGCGGGCAGAGCCTGCTGCCGGCGCTGAACTTCCGGCTGTCGGCGCCGGGCCTGCTGGTCGATATCGGCCCGATCGCGGACCTGCGGCGCATCGACGTCACCGCGACGATGCTGCGGATCGGCGCCGGCTGCACCCATGCGATGCTGCTCGACGCACCCGAGATCGCCGCCCATGCGCCGCTGATCGCGACCGCGCTCGCCCATGTCGCGCATCCGGCGATCCGCTCGCGGGGGACGATCGGCGGCAGCCTCGCCAACGCCGATCCGGCGGCGGAACTGCCGGCCTGCATGCTGGCGCTCGATGCGACGATCATCGCCGAGGGGCAGGCGGGCGCGCGGCGGATCGCGGCGGCGGATTTTTTCACCGGCCTGTTCGAAACCGCGCTGGAACCGGGGGAGATTCTGACCGCGGTGGAGATTCCGCTGGTGCCGGGGCGGCGGCATGGCTTCGCCGAGCTGGCGCGGCGGCATGGGGATTACGCGCTGGTCGGGCTCGCCGCCGCGATGGAGGGGCGCATCGTCCGGCTCGGGTTCTTCGCGGTCGGCCATGCGGCGCTGCGCGCGCCGGCGGCGGAGCGCGCACTCGCGGACGGGGCGCTTGCAGACGGGGCGGCGGGGATCGAGGCGGCGTGCGCGGCGCTTGCGGAGGATTTGCCGCCGCATGCGGACCCGGAGATTTCGGCGCCGGTGCGGCTGCACCTGGCGCGGGTGCTGCTGCGGCGGGTGATGAAGGAATGTCTGGCTCCATGACGGCGATTTCCCTGATCGTGAATGGCGAGCGCGTCGAGGCCGAGGTGCCGGCCCGGCTGCATCTGGCGGATTTCCTGCGCGAGCGGCTCGGCCTGACCGGCACGCATCTCGGCTGCGAGCATGGCGTGTGCGGCGCCTGCACGGTGCGGCTGGACGGGGCGATCGTGCGCGGCTGCCTCGTCCTCGCGGTGCAGGCGGCGGGGTGCGTGGTCGAGACCATCGAGGGGGTGTCGGATTCGGGCGAGCTGGCGGATTTGCAGGAGGCGTTCTGGCGCCGCAACGCGCTGCAATGCGGCTATTGCACGCCGGGGATGATGCTGGCGGCGGCGGATTTCCTCGCCCATGCGCCCGACCCGACCGACCGCGCGGCGATCCGCGCGCATCTTTCGGGCAATTACTGCCGCTGCACCGGATATGAGGCGATCGTCGACGCGGTCGAGGCGACGGCGCGGGCGCGGAGGGCGGCATGAACGGCGCCGACCGGCCGATCGGACGGGCGATGGCGCGGCCGGATGCGCGGCGGCTGACCCAGGGGCGCGGGCTGTTCGCCAGCGATATCGCGCTGCCGCGCATGGTGCATGCGGCGTTCCTGCGATCGCCCTATGCGCATGCCGAGATCGGGGCGATCGACCTGGCGCCGGCGCGGGAGATGCCGGGGGTGGTCGGCGTGTTCGACGCGGCGGCGCTGGAGGGGCGGTGCGCGCCGTGGGTCGGCGTGCTGACGCATCTCAAGGGGTTGAAATCGGCGCCGCAATATCCGCTGGCGCGAGGCCGGGTGCGGTTCCAGGGCGAGCCGGTGGCGATGGTGGTGGCGGCGAGCCGGGCCGAGGCGGAGGATGCCGCCGAGCGGATTCTCGTGGAGTATGAGCCGCTTGCGCCGGTGGTCGATCCGCTGGCGGCGCTCGCGCCGGGGGCGGCGGCGATCCATCCCGAACTCGGGGATAATCTGGCGTTCGCGCGGACGATCGAGGCGGGCGGCGGGGCGGCGGCGATCGACGCGGCGGCGGAGCGCGTGGCGCTGGAGTTCGATTTCGCCCGGCATACCGGGGTGACGCTGGAGCCGCGCGCGCTGGTGGCGGACTGGAACGAGGGCGAGCAGCGGCTGACCGTGCATCTCGGCACCCAGGTGCCGCACATGTTCCAGACCGTGCTGGCCACACTGTTCGGCCTCGCCGAGCGGCAAATCCGGGTGATCGGGCCGGACGTGGGCGGGTCGTTCGGGATCAAGATCCATGTCTATCCCGACGAGATGGCGGCGGTGGCGGCGAGCCGCATCCTGCGCCGGCCGGTGCGGTTCGTGGCCGACCGGCTGGAGAGTTTCACCGGCGATATCCATGCGCGCGGGCACCGGGTGTCGGCGCGGATCGGGGTGGCGGAAGATGGGCGGATCGAGGGGTTCGCGGTGGACGATCTGACCGGGGTGGGGCCGTATTCGGCCTATCCGCGCACCTCGGCGGTGGAGGCGAACCAGGTGATCAATCTGGTCGGCGGGCCGTATGATTTCGCGCATTACGCGGCGCGGGCGCGGGTGGTGTTCCAGACCAAGGCGATGATGTCGCAATATCGCGCGGTGGGGCATCCGATCGCGACCGCGGTGACGGAGGCGCTGGTGGACGAGGCGGCGCGGCGGCGGGGGATCGACCCGGTCGAGATGCGGCGGCGCAACCTGATCGCCGATGATGCCTATCCCCGCGCCTCGCCGGCGGGGATGAGGTTCGAGGCGCTGTCGCACCATGCCTGTCTCGACGAGCTGGTCCGGCTGATGGACTACGACGCGCTGCGGGCGGAGCAGGAAGGGAAGCGGGCGCGCGGGGTGTGGCGGGGCATCGGGATCGCGAGTTTCATCGAGATCACCAATCCGGGGGCGGCGTTCTACGGCGTCGGCGGGGCGCGGATCGCCGCGCAGGACGGGGCGACGGCGCGGCTCGATGCGGCCGGCGACGTGGTGCTGCATGCCGGCGCCACCGAGCAGGGGCAGGGGACGACGACGATCCTCGCCCAGGTGACGGCCGCGGCGATGGGGGTGGACCCGGCGCGGGTGCTGGTGAAGCTCGGCGATACCGACGCCACACCCTATGGCGGCGGCACCTGGGCCTCGCGCGGGGCGGGGGTGGGCGGCGAGGCGGCGTTTCGCGCGGCATCGGCGCTGCGGGAGAACGTGCTGGCGCTGGCCGCGAGCATCCTGCAGGCCGCCCCGGAGGCGCTCGATATCAGGGATGGCGCGATCGTCGATGCGGCGGGCGGGGCCGAGCGGATGAGCCTCGCCGAGCTGGCGCGCATCGCCCATTTCCGGCCCGACACGTTGCCGCAGGGGGTGGAGCCGGCGCTGGTCGCGAGCCGGCATTACGTGCCGCGGGAGTATCCCTTCGCCTTCACCAACGGGGTGCAGGCGGCGGTGGTCGAGGTGGACGCCGAGACCGGCTTCGTGCGGCTGCTGAAGCATTTCGTGGTCGAGGATTGCGGGACGATCATCAACCCGTTGCTGGTGGACGAGCAGATTCGCGGCGGCGTGGTGCAGGGGCTGGGGGCGGCGCTGTTCGAGGAATGCCGCTACGATTCCGAGGGGCAGATGCTGAACGCGACGATGGCGGATTATCTGGTGCCGATGGCGGCCGAGATGCCGGACATCGTGATCGGCCATGTCTGCACGCCGACGCGGGAAAGCCATATCGGCGCCAAGGGCGTGGGCGAGGCCGGCACGGCGGCGGCGGCGGCGGCGGTGCTGAACGCGGTGAACGACGCGCTCGCACCGCGCGGCGCGCGGATCACCGCGCTGCCGATCACGCCCGCGCGCGTGCTGGAAGCCCTCGGCATCGGCTGACGCGGAGGGCGCCGGCCGCGGTCAGCGGCCGGTGAGGATCTGACTCGGTCAGCGGCCGGTCAGGATCCGTTCGATGAGCTGCTTCACCGTCGGGATGAAGCCGTTGGAATAGAACGGATCGGTCGCGAAGCGGTAGCCGTTGTGGCCGCTGAACATCAGGTTGTGGTCGACCGAATCGGGGTCGTTATGGGTGTGGGCGATGTCCTGCAGGGTCTTCTGGATGCAGAAGCTGCGCGGGTCGGCCTTCTTGCCGGTGGAGAAATCGGGCTCTTCCTGCGACCAGTTGGAGAAGCGGCACTGCGAGAGGCAGCCCATGCAGTTCACCTGGTCGAGCCGGATTTCCTCGGCGGTTTCGGGGGTTTCGAAGACGAGGGTGGAATCCGGGGTGCGCATCGCCTCGGTGAAGCCCTCGCGCTCCCAGGCGTGGACGTCCTTGAGGTCGGCCGGGGTGAGCCAGACCGGGCGCTTGCGCGGGCCGACGCCGTATTCCTCGGTATGCTCGCCGACCGGCTCGGTGGTGTAGGCGACCTGCCGCTCGTTGCGGGCGCGCAGGCCCTGGATGAAGCCGTTGTTCACCGCGCTGGAATAGAAGCCGGTGGGCGAGAAGCGGTTGAGGAAGACGTCGCCCTGCTTGAGGGTGAGGAGCTTCTGCTTCCAGACGTCGCTGATCGGGCTTTCCCTGGTCAGCAGCGGGCGGGTGCCGAACTGGAAGGCGACGGGGCCGAGATCCGGATTGTCGATCCAGTCCTCCCATTCCTCGAGCCACCAGACGCCGCCGGCCATGATGATCGGCGTCTCGCCGAGGCCGAACTCGCGCATCTGCCGGCGCAGCGCGATGACGCGGGGCAGCGGGCTTTCGGGCCTGGTCGGGTCTTCGGAGTTGGACAGGCCGTTATGGCCGCCGGCGAGCCAGGGGTCTTCGTAGACGACGCCGCCGAGCAGTTCCTGCGCCTTGTGGTAGGCGCGGCGCCAGAGCGCGTTGAAGGCGCGGGCGGAGGAGACGATCGGATAGTAGTGGATGTTGAATTTCGAGGCGATTTCCGAGAGCCGGTAGGGCATGCCGGCGCCGCAGGTGATGCCGTTCACGAGGCCTTTCGCGCCTTCGAGGATGCCGGTGATGACGCGCTCGGCGCCGCCCATCTCCCAGAGGATGTTGGCGTGGATGCGCCCCTGGCCGCCCGATTCCTCGTGCGCGCGCCGGGCCTGGGCGATGCCGCCCTCGATCGCGAAGGCCACGAGCTCCTCGTGGCGGGCGCGCCGCGTGGTGCCGTGATAGACCTGCGGGACCGGACGGCCGGAGTCGTCGTAGCTGTCGGCATTGACGGCGCTGAACGTGCCGACGCCGCCCGAGGCGGCCCAGCTTCCGGCCGAAAGTCCGTTGGAGACCGCCACACCCTTGCCGCCTTCGACCAGCGGGAGAACATCGACGCCGCCCATCCTGATCGCGTTGATCGTCTTCATCGTCTCGATAACCTGTTCATCGCCTGCGCGATGCCATCCTGAGTTTCACTGCCGCCCGCCGTCCATCGTCGCGCGCCGCCCCGTGCCGGGCCGGCCGTGGGCGAGGATCGGGTGTCGGGCGGGGGGTGCCGCCGAAACGCCGATCCGGCTTGCTGGGCCGGCTTGCGGTGCCGCATCGCGAACGCCTGCACCGTCCGGATACGAATTCATATCATCATTCGGATGCACGAGAAACCGCCGCGTGAGACGCCGATACACGAAACCGTCATGCACCGTCCACAAAATCCGCACGCGCCGCGCGCCAGCGCTGCCAGCCCGCCGCGCGCAGCTCGCAGGCCGGGCAGGTGCCGCAGCCATAGCCCCAGTCGTGCAGCGTGGCGCGCTCGCCGCGATAGCAGCTGTGGCTGCCGGTCCGCAGCGCCTCGACCAGCGCGGCGCCGCCGAGTTCGGCGGCGAGCTCCCAGGTGGCGGCCTTGTCGCGATACATCAGCGGCGTCTCGACCGTGACGGCGCGGTCGAGGCCGAGCGAGAGGGCGAGCTGCATCGCCTGCATCGTCGTGTTCCGGCAGTCGGGGTAGCCGGAATAGTCGGTCTCGCACATGCCGCCGACCAGCGCGCCGATGCCGCGGCGATAGGCGAGGGCGGCGGCATAGGTGAGGAAGAGCAGGTTGCGGCCGGGGACGAAGGTGTTGGGCAGGCCGGCCTCGGTGGTCTCGATCTCGATCTCGGCGGTCATCGCGGTGGCGCCGAGGGTGGCCAGCGCGGCGCTGATGTCGAGCATCGTGTCGGCGCCGAGTGTGGCGCGCCAGGGGCGCAGGCCGGCGATGGCGGCGCGCAGCGGGGCGCGGCACTCCAGCTCGACCGCGTGGCGCTGGCCGTAGAAGAAGCCGATCGTCTCGACCCGGTCGTAGCGGTCGAGCGCCCAGGCGAGGCAGGTGCCGCTGTCCTGGCCGCCGGAAAAGAGGACGAGGGCCGCGCCGGATGCGGCGGGAGGGGAGGTGGTCATGGCCGGAACATGCCGGGCGGGCCGGCCGCGATCAAGCGCGATCGGGGGCGTAGATCCGCGCCCTTGCGGCGGGGCGGCGCGGATGCGATTCTATGCGGCATGGATCTCGACTTCACCGAAACCGAAATCGCCCGGTATTCGCGCCACATCCTGCTGCGCGAGGTGGGCGGCACCGGGCAGGCGCGGCTGCGCGCGGCCTCGGTGCTGATCGTCGGCGCGGGCGGGCTCGGCTCGCCGGCGGCACTTTATCTCGCGGCCGCCGGCGTCGGGCGGATTTCCATCGTCGATGACGACGTGCTGGAACTCTCCAACCTGCAGCGGCAGATCGCGCACGGGGTGGCGTTTCTCGGCGCGCCGAAGGTGGAGAGCGCGGCGGCGGCGATGCGCGGGCTGAACCCGGAGGTGAGCGTCAACCCGGTCCGCGCCCGGCTGGACGCGGGGAATGTCGGCGCACTGGTCGCCGCGCACGACATCGTGCTCGACGGGACCGACAATTTCGCGACCCGCTTCCTCGTCGCCGATGCCTGTGTCGCGGCGCGGCGGACGCTGGTTTCGGCGGCGGTGCTGCGCTTCGAGGGGCAGCTTTCCACCTTCAAGCCGCATGCGGGGCCGGATTGCCCCTGCTATCGGTGCCTCTATCCCGAGGCGCCGCCGGCGGGCATGGTGCCGACCTGTTCGGAGGCCGGGGTGCTCGGCCCGGTGACGGGGGTGATGGGCACGTTGCAGGCGACCGAGGCGATGAAGGAGATTCTCGGCATCGGCACCTCGCTGGCCGGGCGGCTGCTGCTGTGGGACGCGCTGGATGCGCGGTTCCGCACGATCACGATCCCCCGCGTGCCGGACTGTGCCGCCTGTGCGGGCGTCTAGCCGCCTCGCCCGGCTCGGGCTGGTCGTCGTGGCGCTGGCGCTCGGCGCCTGGCACGCGCCGAAGGTCGGGCCGGGACCGGGGCCGGGCAAGGGGTCGGCCACCGGCTGGCCGGTGCCGCGCTTCGAGAGTTTCCGCTCCAGGGAAATCTACATGCGGGCGGGGCCGGGCTTCCAGTATCCGATCATCTGGGTCTATCACCGGCTCGACCTGCCGGTGGAGGTGACCGGGGAATTCAATGTCTGGCGCCACGTCGTCGCGCCGGATGGCGGCGACGGGTGGGTGCACGAGGCGCTGCTGCACGGCCTGCGCAGCTTCATCGTCATCGGCGGCCGGCACACGCTGCGCGCGGGACCGCACAAGGATGCGGCGCCGGTCGCCTATCTCGACAAGGGCGTGATCGGCGTGATCCGGCGCTGCAAGGCGGGGGCGGCGTGGTGCCAGGTGGAGGTCGATCACCGCGCGGGGTGGCTCCGGCGCGACCAGTTCTGGGGCTCGTTCGCCGGCGAGGCGATAAAATAGCCCATCGACGTGGGTTTTCCACAGAAAACTGCAAGGCAGAACTCAACTAGATGTTGAGTGAGGCCGGTCGCTCGGCTACAGAATGTTGTAGCACATGAGAGGGACAGGACAGGCCATGGAATGGACCGACGAGATCATTGCCCGCCTCCGCCAGCTCTGGGACGAAGGGCTTTCGACCGCCGAAATCGGGCGACGGCTGAACATTTCCAAGAATTCGGTGGTCGGCAAGGCGCACCGGCTTGATCTGCCGGCCCGTCCCTCGCCGATCCGGCGCGACATCAGCGGCGCGCGGCCGTCGCGCCCCGCGCCGGCGCGGGTGACCGGGCCGACCCTGCCTTCGCTGGCGATCGCGGCGGAGCCGGTTCCCGTGATGCCGCACGTGACGGCGGCGCCGGCGGGCGGCGCATCGACGGTTGCGGCGGTGCGGACGGCGCCGCCGCGCCCGACCCTGGTGGCATCGCGTCCGGCGGCGCCGCCGCGGGCGGTGGCCCGGGTGCCGGCCTGCTGCTGGCCGATCGGCGAACCCGGAACGCCGAGCTTCCGGTTCTGCGGCGATCCCGCGATGAACGGCAAGCCCTACTGCCAGCCGCATGCCGAGATCGCCTATGTGCGGGTGCGCGACCGCCGCGAGGACGTCGCCTGAGGTGTTTTGCCGCCGGAGATGAATTCCGGGCTTGCATGTCCGGCCCGCTTCACGCAGTGTTTGTCCTGCCCGCGCCGCGGGCATGAGGCACGCGCCTTCGGTCTGCTGTCTTGCGCCCCTGGCGGGCGTGCTGCGCTGCCGATCGTCGGTCGCAAGTGACGGGTCGACAGGAGCAGCGTCCGAAAATGAGCGAAGCCTACAAGAGCGCCCCCAACACCGGCGAGGCCGAGAGGCTGGCCAGGCGCGCTTCCGCGCTCGACGCCGATGCGGTGCGGGCTGCGTATCGGCGTTGGGCCGGGATCTACGACGGCGTGTTCGGCGCGGTTTCGGCGCCGGCCCGCCGCGCCGCGGTGGACGCGGTGAACAGGGCGCCGGGCACCGAGGTGCTGGAGGTGGGCGTGGGCACGGGCCTCGCGCTGCCGCACTACCGGCCGGAGAAGCGGATCACCGGCATCGACCTCTCGACCGACATGCTGGACCGCGCGCGGGCGCGGGTGAAGCGCGAAGGGCTGCGGAATGTCGAACAGCTGCTGGAACTCGACGCCGAGGCGACCGGGTTCGAGGACGGGCGGTTCGACATCGCGGTGGCGATGTTCGTCGCCTCCGTGGTGCCGAATCCGCGCCGCCTGGCGGCGGAACTCCGCCGTGTGGTCCGGCCGGGCGGGCTGATCCTGTTCGTCAACCATTTCGCCGCCGAGTCGGGCCCGATGGTGTGGATCGAGCGGGCGCTGGCGCCGGCCTCGCGGGCGCTGGGCTGGCACCCCGATTTCGCGATCGAGCGGCTGATACCCGCCGACCAGCGGGGGCGGCTGAGTGTGGCGCGGATGCGACCCTTCGGGCTTTTCAGGCTGATTTCGTTCCCCAATCCGCGGGGCGAGGGGAACCAGCCCGCTTTGTGACATCAGGTCTCTTGATCGAGGGGTGGGCCTGTTATATCCAGTTTGTTGAATGCGCGTGAAAGGGGCGTAATCGGCCCCGGCTGCGCTGTGACGTATTTTTATTTCAACTGACTTCGACGGCCGCGCCGAACGCGGTCCGAGTACACGGAACTGGCGGAGCTGATGAAACGATCCAACAAATATCTGTTCCTGGGCCTGGTCGGCTTCGCGGTTCTCGCCGCGGGCGCGCCGATGGCGCTTGCCGCCGCGAAGAATGCCGTCGGGTTTCCGGTGCATGCGCCGACGCCGTGGGAATGGTGGTTCCAGCCCGCCGCCAGCCCGATCCAGAAGAGCATCGACTGGCTCATGCAGTTCGTGCTCTGGATCATGGCGGGCGTGGTCGGGCTGGTGGGCCTGCTGCTGGCCATCGTGATCATCCGCTTCCGCGCCTCGAAGCACCCGGTGGCGACGACCACGACGCACAACACGCTGATCGAGGTGATCTGGACGGTGGTGCCGGCGTTGCTGCTGGTCGTGATCTTCGTGCCGTCGCTGAACCTGATCTACGAACAGTCGAACTACACGCACCGCTACATGACCGTGAAGGTCACCGGGCACCAGTGGTATTGGGAATACGACTATCCCGCCGCCAAGGGGGTCGATTTCACCTCGTACCCGATCCCCGACAACCAGATCAAACCCGGGCAGATCGCGCGGCTTTCGGCGGATCACCCGCTGGTGCTGCCGGCGAACGAGAAGATCGTCTTCAAGATCACCAGCGCCGACGTGCTGCACTCGTTCTTCATTCCCTCGCTCGGCGTGCAGCGCTACGCCATTCCCGGCCAGTACTGGCACCAGTGGACCAAGATCGACGCGCCGGGCATCTATTACGGCGAGTGCAACCAGATCTGCGGCATGAACCACGACAACATGCCGATCGAGATCGTCGCGCTTCCGCTGAAGCAGTTCAAGGCGTGGCTGGCCGAGGCGAAGGCCGACGCCGCGCAGGGCAATGTGCCGCCCGTGCGCAAATACGAGGTGCTGGCCATGGCCGATGCGGCGAAGAAGGCCGCATCGCGCGCGCAGGGGCACATCGCCCTGGCCAGCGCAACCACCGATGAAACGACGCGTTAATCTGTAGTCGGCGATCATCAGGAGCATATGACAATGTCCGCGACCGCACTGCACGATGCCCATGGCGAACATGCCCACCACCAGCCTGGATTCTTCCGGCGCTGGGTGATGAGCACGAACCACAAGGATATCGGCACGCTCTACATCACCTGGGCGATCATCGCCGCGATCGAGGGCGGCGTGCTCTCGATGATCATGCGCGCGCAGCTGGCCCATCCGAACAACACGATCATCACCTCGGGCCAGACCTGGAACGCGATCGTGACCGCGCACGGCCTGCTGATGATCTTCTTCTTCGTCATGCCCGCGCTGATCGGCGGTTTCGGCAACTGGATGGTGCCGATGATGATCGGCGCGCCGGACATGGCGTTCCCGCGCCTGAACAACATGAGCTTCTGGTTCCTGTTCATGGCGTTCATCTTCGTCAACCTGGGCCTGCTGGTCGGCGCCGGCTCCGGCGTGGGCTGGACGCTGTATCCGCCGCTGTCGGACATCACCTACCAGCCCGGGGTGGCCGTCGACTTCACGCTGTTCTCGCTGCATCTGGCCGGCATTTCCTCGCTGCTCGGCGCGATCAACTTCATCGCGACGATCCTGAACATGCGCGCGCCCGGCATGACGATGCACAAGATGCCGCTGTTCGTGTGGTCGATCCTGGTGACGGCGTTCCTGCTGCTGCTGGCCATTCCGGTGCTGGCCGGCGCGATCACCATGCTCATCATGGACCGCAATTTCGGCACCTCGTTCTTCGAGCCGGCGGGCGGCGGCGATCCGGTGCTGTTCCAGCACCTGTTCTGGTTCTTCGGCCATCCCGAAGTGTACATCATGATCCTGCCGGCCTTCGGCGTGATCAGCCACGTGGTCTCGACCTTCTCGAAGAAGCCGATCTTCGGCTATCTCGGCATGGTCTACGCGATGGTGGCGATCGGGTTCGTCGGCTTCGTGGTCTGGGCGCACCACATGTTCGTCTCGGGCATCTCGGTGGACAGCAAGGTCTATTTCGAGGCCGCGACCCTGGTGATCGCGGTGCCGACCGGCGTGAAGGTGTTCTCGTGGATCGCCACGATGTGGGGCGGGTCGATCGAGCTGAAGACGCCGATGCTGTGGGCGATCGGGTTCATCTTCATGTTCGTGCTCGGCGGCGCCACGGGCGTGGTGCTGGCGAATGCCGGCCTCGATACCGAGCTGCACAACACCTATTTCGTGATCGCCCACTTCCATTACGTGCTGTCGATGGGCTCGGTGTTCGCGATCTTTGCCGGCTTCTACTACTGGATCGGCAAGATGTATGGCCAGCCCTATCCCGAGGGCGCGGCGAAGCTGCATTTCTGGCTGTTCTTCATCGGGGTGAACCTGACCTTCTTCCCGCAGCACTTCCTCGGCCTCGCCGGCATGCCGCGCCGCTACCCGGACTACCCGGTGGCGTTCGCGGGGTGGAACTACGTCTCCTCCGTGGGGGCGCTGATCTCCGGCATCAGCACGCTGGTGTTCTTCTACATCCTCTTCAAGATCTTCACCGGGCGGCAGCAGCTGGCCGCCAACTACTGGGGTGAGGGCGCGACGACCCTCGAGTGGACGGTTCCCTCGCCGGCGCCGCACCACACCTTCGAGGATGTTCCGGTAATCCGCTGACGCGCGGGTTGCCACTGACGAAAGCGGGCGGGTGATGGTTCTCTCCGGCGGGGAGAACCATCCTCGTTCCCGCAAGGCAAAATCCGGATGCGAATCCTCGCGCCGGCTGGATTGATGGAATGAGCGATACGATCCTGCGCACCTCTGCCACCGCTGTCCCCGATACGGCGCTGCTCGACCAGTCGCTGCTCGGCGCGACGGCCGGCGACTGGCTCGCCCTGCTCAAGCCGCGGGTGCTCTACCTCGTGGTCTATACGGGCGCGGCCGGACTGCTCGTGGCGCCCGGCGGGATCAATCCCATCCTCGGCTTTGCCGCGATCCTCTGCATCGCCATGGCCGCCGGCGCGGCGGGGGCGATCAACATGTGGTATGATCGCGACATCGATGCCGTGATGCGGCGGACCGCCGGGCGGCCGATCCCGACCGGGCGGATTTCGCCGGATGGCGCGCTGGCCTACGGCGTTGCGCTTTCCGCATTGTCGGTGCTGTTGATGTGGCTCGCCACGAACCTGCTGGCCGCCGGGCTGCTGGCCGCCTCGATCGGGTTCTACGTGTTCATCTACACGATGTGGCTGAAGCGGCGGACGCCGCAGAATATCGTGATCGGGGGCGCGGCGGGGGCGTTTCCGCCGGTCATCGGCTGGGCCGCCGCGACCGGGCATGTCGGATTGCTGCCGGTGCTGCTGTTCGCGATCATCTTCTTCTGGACGCCGCCGCATTTCTGGGCCCTGTCGCTTTTCGCGTCGGCCGATTACCAGAAGGCGGGCGTGCCGATGCTGCCGGTGGTGGCCGGCCAGAAGGCCACGCGCCTCGCGGTGATGCGCTACACGCTGTGGCTGGTGCCGCTCTCGCTGCTGCCCTACGTGCTGCACCTCGCGGGCCCGGTCTACGGCGCGAGCGCCATGGTGCTGGGCCTCGCGTTCGTGTGGTATTCTTGGGGGGTGCTGCGCGACCGGCAGGATGAAAATGGCGTCAGCCTGACGCGGGACGCGCCGGCGAAGGCGGCGTTCAAGTTCTCGATCCTGTACCTTTTCCTGATCTTCGGCGCGCTCGTTCTGGACCATCTGGTATGACCAGGGTGGAACGGGCCAGCAGCAAGGACTGGAGCCGGGAGGAGCGGGCGGAATTCATCCGCCGGCGGCGGGGGCGGAACTGGGCGCTGCTCGCGGCGCTCGTCGCGCTCTGCGGCCTCATCTACGCGATTGCCGTCGTCAAGCTTTATCATGCCGGGCATATGTGGTGAAACGAATCATGGCCTTAGCGGCCGGCTTCTATCGGGAGAGAGTGTCTTATGAGTGCTGAGAGTCATACCGCCGAAGGGCAGATCGCGGGGCACGTGCCGCACCCGTATCACCTGGTAGAACCCAGCGTGTGGCCGCTGACGGGGGCGATGTCCGCCATCCTGATCGCGACCGGCATCATCTTCGTCGCCCATTTCAACGATTACTGGTTCCTCATTGCCGGCTTCATCGGCGCGGTCAGCACCATGTTCGTCTGGTGGCGCGACGTGGTGCGCGAAAGCCGCACGCCCGGCCTGCACAAGCTCGTCACCCAGATCGGCCTGCGCTACGGCATGGCGCTGTTCATCTCTTCCGAGGTGATGTTCTTCGTCTCCTTCTTCTGGGCCTATTTCAACTTCTTCTTCTTCCCGGCGCACCAGGGCTACATGCACCAGCCGGTCTGGCCGCCGGCGCATATCACCACGATCGACCCGTTCGCGGTGCCGCTGTTCAACACGATGGTGCTGCTGCTCTCCGGCACGACGATCACCTGGGCGCACCACGCGCTGATCGAGGGGGACCGCCGCGGGCTGATCCAGGGCCTCGGCTGCACCATCATTCTCGGCCTCGCCTTCCTCTGCGGCCAGACCTACGAATACACGCACTCGCCGTTCAACTTCTATCATGGCGGCATCTTCCCGTCGGTGTTCTTCATCGCGACCGGGTTCCATGGGTTCCACGTGATCGTCGGCACCAGCTTCCTGATCGTGAACTTCTTCCGCGCGCTGAAGAACCAGTTCACCCAGAAGCGGCATTTCGGCTTCGAGGCCGCCGCGTGGTACTGGCACTTCGTCGACGTGGTGTGGCTGTTCCTGTTCGTCTGCATCTACTACTTCGGCCGCAGCGCCATCACCGCCGCCTGACCGCATGACCGATCAGGCCTTGCCGCGATCGCGCTGGCGGCGCCTGATCGGGATGGGGGCGATCAGCCTGTTCATGCTGGTCGCCCTGATCGCCCTCGGCGTCTGGCAGGTCCACCGGTGGCACTACAAGGACCGGATCCAGCGCGAGATTCATGCCGCCCAGCTGCGGCCGCCGGTTCCGCTCTCCGCAAAACCCTCGCCCTATGAAAAGGTGGCGCTGACCGGGACCTGGGTTTCCGGCAAGGCGGCGTTCTATGGCGACCAGATCCGCAATTCGCCGACCGGCCCGCTGCGGGGCGGTCAACTGATCGTGCCGTTCCGCCGCGCGGACGGCGGCGTGGTGCTGGTCGATCTCGGCTGGGTGCGGGGACGGGTGCCGAAGCCGGTGCCCTTGCCCGCGGGGCCGGCGGTGGTTTCGGGCTATGTCCAGGCGCCGCAGAAATTCGGGCCGTTCGCCCCAAGCCCCGATCTGGCCCGGCTGATTTTCTACAAGCTCGATCCGCGGGCGATCGGGGCCGCTCTCGGGTTTGCGGATGCCGCGCCGTTCACCCTGGTGATGCTGGGGCCGAAGCCGGTCGCGGGCGGGCCGATCCCGGCGCCGAGCCTGCCGACGCCGCCGAACAATTCCGAGCAATACGCGCTCACCTGGTTCGGCCTCGCGCTGGTCGTCGTGCTCGAATATATCTTCTACGTGCGAAAAGTGATTCTGGAGACCGCGTGAACGATCTGGGCACCGACATCTCGGCAACCGCGTATCGGCGACTGGTGTCGCGGTTCGAGCGGCTGGCGATCATCGACGAGGCCAGCGCGATGCTGGGCTGGGACCAGGCGGCGGTGATGCCGGAAGGCGGCGCCGCGGCGCGGGGCGACCAGCTGGCGACGCTCGCCGGCGTCGCCCATGGGATGCTGGCGGCGCCGGAGGTCGAGGAGGATCTCGCCGCCGCCGAAATCGCGCCGCCCGCCGATCCGGTCGAGCGGCGCAATCTCGCGCTGATGCGGCGGGCGTATCGGCGGGCGACGGCGGTGCCGGCCGATCTGGTCGAGGCCGTGGCCCGCGAGAGCGCGGCCTGCGAGACGGTGTGGCGCGGCGCGCGGCGGGATGCCGATTTCGCCGCCGTCCGCCCGAGGCTGGAGGTGCTGCTCGGGCTGATCCGCGAACAGGCGGCGGCACTCGGCGCGACGCTCGGCCTCTCGCCCTACGATGCGCTGATCGATTCCTACCAGCCGGGAATCACCGCGGCCGAAATCGAGCCGGTGTTCGACCGCTACGAGGCGTTCCTGCGGGACAATCTGGCAGCCGTCGAGGCACGCCAGGCGGGGCGGATGGCTGGCCTGCCGGGCATGCCGCCCTTCGCCGAGGCGGCGCAGGAGGCGCTGTGCCGCCGCCTTGCCGAGCGCGTCGGGCTCGATTTCCGGTCGGCGCGGCTGGACCGCTCGCTGCACCCGTTCTGCGGCGGCACGCCGACCGACATCCGGATCACCACGCGGTATGACGAGGCGGATTTCGCCTCCGCCCTGATGGGCGTGCTGCACGAGGCCGGGCACGGGCTGTACGAGGCCGGATTGCCGCGCGCGCGCGCGCGCCAGCCCGTCGGCGCGGCCGCCGGCATGGCGGTGCATGAAAGCCAGTCGCTGATCGTGGAATTGCAGGCGGCGCGATCCGATCCGTTCCTGCGCTGGCTCGGCCCGCAACTCGCCGCCGCCTTCGGCCAGCCGCCGGCGGATTTCGCGCCGGACCGGCTGGCGGCGCGGCTGCGGCGGGTCGAGCGGAGTTTCATCCGCGTCGAGGCGGACGAGGTGACCTACCCGGCGCATGTGATCCTGCGCTTCCGGCTGGAGGCGGCGATGGTGGCCGGCGACCTCGCGGTTGCCGACCTGCCGGCGGCCTGGAACGACGGGATGCGCGCGCTGCTCGGCATCGTGCCGCCGGACGACGCCAGGGGCTGCCTGCAGGACATTCACTGGTACGCGGGGCTGTTCGGCTATTTTCCGTCCTACACGCTTGGCGCGATGGCCGCGGCGCAGCTGATGCAGGCGGCGCGGCGGGCGCGGCCGGACATCGACGCCGCCCTGGCGGAGGGCGATTTTGCGCCGCTGCGGGACTGGCTGCGCGCCAATGTCCACGGTCACGGCGCGCGCTATGGGTTCAACGAACTGTTGGTCGAGGCGACCGGCAAGCCGCTCGACCCCGCTTCGTTCGAGGCGCATCTGCGGGCGCGTTACCTGGCCTGAGGCCGCCCGCCGCCGGGCGGGTCAGGCGGCGACGCGCTTGAGGCCGGCCTTGAGCGAACGGCGGGAGGTCGCGAGATGAACCGCCATGGCAAGCTCGGCCTTTTCCATCGCACCGGACCGCAGGGCGATGAGCACCGTCATGTGTTCGGCGATGGCGACGCGGGTGCGTTCGACCTCGTAGTTCCGGTCCCACTGGTAGTGGTAATGGAACAGGAAGGACACGATGTCGAAGAAATCGTAGGCGAAGCGGTTGTTCAGGAAGCCGATGATCCAGAGATGGAAATCCCGGTCCAGCGCCGCGAACTCGGTGTAGCGCCTTGCGATTGCCGCCTCGATGTCGCGGTGGCGGGCGATCATCGCATCCGCCGCCTCGGTGAGGGCGGCGCTGCCGGCGCGGGGCATGCGCGCCAGGGCGGCCATTTCGATCAGTTCGCGCATGTCGGCCACCTCGGCGGCGAAACCGTCATGGAATTCCCGCAGGATCCAGCCGCCGCGCGGCTGCTTGGCGATGAGCCCGAAGCGGGAGAAGCCGATCAGGAATTCGCGGACGGAAACGGTGCTGGCATTGCTGTCGCGCGCCAGCTCGGCTTCGGAGAAGGTGTGCCCGGGCCGCCAGTCGCCAAGGAGCACGCGCTGCATGAAGACGCGTTCGATCTGCTCCTGCGGACCGTCGGTTTCCGACTCGGTGTAATAGTCCGCGCGTTCCGGGCGGCGCATGATCCGCAGGCCGGCCGAGCCGCGCTCCAGGATGCCGCTCCCGATCATGGTTTCGATGGCGGCGCGCACCGTGGTGCGGCTGACCCCGAACTGGCGGGCGAGCGCGCTGTCCGACCCGAGTGCGGCTGGCTCCTCCGGAAGGTCCTTGATGTAGTCGAGTAGGGCGTTGCTCGTTCGTTTCAGCAACGTATTCGGCTTTGCCATCCGTTCTGCCCGGCGCTTCCTCTTGATTGTCGGGCCGGCGGTCGAACCGCCGGCCTAGTCGGTTTGCAATATTTATTGTGCGGCGAGCTTTGCCGCGTTGGCAAGCCCTGATTCGTAGATCCCGGAAATCGCCTTGATTGCGGTGGCGTTGTCCTCGCCCTTCTTCGGATGGGCGGAGAGATCGAGGCGGCGGAAATGGCCGCTCCAGACGAGGCGGGTCTCGTTGGCGCCGAGCCGGTGCACCGAAATCGTCGAGACATAGTCGCGCACCGGCAGGATCTTCATGTTGTTGGCGGTGTGCTGGATTTCATAGGTGTAGGTCATGTGCCGGGCGTCATACCGGATGAGCTGTTCGGTCAGCACCGGCCCGCCGAGGTCGAGATGGCGCACCGAGCCGGGGTGGTTGCCCTTGTCGGCCTTGCTGGTCTTGACGGCGGGAACCCAGGTCAGCTTGCCGAAATCATGCACGATCGACCACACCTTCGCGGCCGGCGCCTTGATGACGACGCTTTTCGTCACGTGCAGCACGGGGGCTTTCGCCTGGGCGGGAGCGACGGCGGCGAGCAGGGTCAGCGGCAGCGCGACGAGAACGGCGCGGCGCAAGATCGGTGCTTTCAAGTGTTCCTCCTGTTGACGGTCCGGTGAAGCCGGTCCTATGCGTTTACATGCATGGATCGCTCTATGCCATAGTTTTGCGTGCGTATGAAAATTTAGCGGGCACGGGCTTCTGGGCGAACGTCGTTCGGACGAGGCTGCCCTGACGAGGCCGGTTCAGGATGACCCTCGATCAGTTGCGGATCTTCATCGCGGTCGCCGAACGCGAGCATGTGACACGGGCCGCCGAGGCGCTGGGGCTCACCCAGTCCGCCGCCTCGGGGGCGGTGGCGGCACTGGAGCGTGAATTCGGCACCAGGCTGTTCCACCGGGTCGGCCGCGGCATCGCGCTGACCGAGGCGGGCCGCGTGTTCTTCACCGAGGCGCGGGCGATCCTGAACCGGACGGAGCAGGCGGCGCTGACGATGCGCGAGATCGCCGGCCTCGCGCGCGGGCGGCTGGCGATCAAGGCCAGCCAGACCATCGCCAACCACTTCCTGCCGCTGCGCCTCGTCGCCTTCCGGCAGGCCTATCCGGGCATCGGGCTCGCGGTCTCGATCGGCAATTCGGCCGAGGTGGCGCGCGCGATCCTGGAAGGGGATGTCGAGCTCGGCTTCGTCGAGGGGCCGGGCGATACGCTGATCCAGCCGCGGCTCGCCGCCGAGCCGATCGCGCAGGACCGGCTGGTCATGGTGGTCGCTCCCGGTCATCCCTGGGCGAAGCGGCGCGCGCTGCGGCCGGCGGAGCTCGCCTCCGGCAGCTGGGTGCTGCGCGAGGACGGCTCGGGGACGCGGGCGGTGCTCTTCGAGGCGCTGGCCGGGCTCGGGATCGACCATGCGGCGGTCGATGTCGCGATCGAGCTGCCGGCGAACAATTCGGTGCTGACGGCGGTGAGCGGCGGCGCCGGGGCGACGATCCTCTCCGAGCTGGTCTGCGCCGATGCGCTGGCCGCGGGCAAGGTGGTGGAGGTGCCGGTGAAGCTGCCGCGGCGGACCTATTTCGCGGTCCAGCACCAGGACCGCACGCGCACCAGGGCCGCGGCGGCGCTGCTCGCCCTGCTGCGCGAGTCCCCGCCGGAGGACGGCCACGGCTGACGCCGCGGCCGCCGGGGGGATCAGGCGGCGTCCAGATCCTTCATGGTCTGCACGACGCGGCTGACCATGCCGTAGGCGATCGCCTCCTCCGCGCCCATCCAGTAGTTGCGGTCGGTGTCCTTCTCGACGCGGGCATAGTCCTGCCCGGTCTCGCGGGCGATGATGCGATTGATCCGCTCGCGCATCTTGATGATCTCGCGGGCCTCGATGTCGATATCGGTCGCCGGGCCGCGCACGCCGCCCATCGGCTGGTGCAGCAGGAAGCGCGTGTTGGGCAGGCAGAAGCGGCGGTCCTTGTGGCCGGCGAGGTAGATCAGTGCGCCGGCGCTGGCGACCCAGCCGGTGCCGATCATCCGCACCGGCGCGGTGGCGTCGACGAAGCGGATCACGTCATGGATCGTGTCGCCGCTCTCGACATGGCCGCCCGGCGAGTTGACGAAGACGTCGATCGGCTCGTCGCTCGCGCCGGCGAGGGCGAGGAGCTGGCCGGTGACGGCGCGGGCGATGCGGTCGTGGATCTCGCCGAAGATCAGCACCTTGCGCTGCTTGAACAGACGGTTTTCGAGTTCGGGCCCGACCTTGCCGGCCTTGGCGGCCTCGGGCGCCTCCTTCTCGGGGGCGTCCTCGTCATCGGCGCGGGGGGCGAGCCTGTTGCTCATGTCGCTTGTCATGCCTACTCCTCAGAACCAGTCGCACTATTGTGGGGTATGCGGGTCCCCCTGTCGAGACGATCGGGCGCGCATGGGTGCCGTCTTGACAGCGCGGCCCGCGCATGGTGCGAGATTGCGGGACCGTTATCACATCTGTGGCATAATTGCTGCTTTGAATGGTGCGGTGCGACACAATATTTCGGACGCCGGGGCGCACGATCGTTGCGCGGTGTTGAACGAAGGGATGGATATGATGCGTCTTGCGGTGTTGAAAGAGCGTCTGCCGGGCGAGACCCGCGTCGCCGCGGTGCCGGATTCGATCAAGAAGCTGAAGGCCCTCGGGCTCGACGTGGTGATCGAGGCGGGGGCCGGCGAGCGGGCCTCGGTCTCCGACGCGGCGCTGCGCGAGGCCGGCGCCGAGATCGCGCCGGATGCGGCCTCGGCACTGAAGGGGGCCGGCATCGTGTTCACGGTGCAGCCGCCCGGGGACGAGATTCTGGCGCAGATCGAGCGCGGCGCGCTGCTGGTCGGCACGCTCGGCGCGATGGGGAACCAGGAGCGGGTGCAGGCCTATGCGAAGGCCGGGATCGATGCCTGCTCGATGGAGCTGCTGCCGCGCATCACCCGCGCGCAGTCGATGGACGTGCTGTCGAGCCAGGCGAATCTCGCCGGCTATCGCGCCGTGATCGAGGCGGCGGAGGCGTTTCCGCGCGGCTTCGCGATGATGATGACGGCGGCCGGCACCGTGCCGCCGGCGCGCGTGTTCGTGGTCGGCGCCGGGGTTGCCGGGTTGCAGGCGATCGCCACCGCCCGCCGGCTCGGCGCCATCGTCTCGGCGACCGACGTGCGGCCGGCGGCGAAGGAGGAGATCAAGTCGCTCGGCGCGACCTTCGTCGGCGTCGAGGACGAGGAGAGCAAGGCGCAGACCGGCGCCTACGCGAAGGAGATGAGTGCGGAGTTCCGCGCCAAGCAGGCGGCGCTGATCGCCGAGACGGTGGCGAAGAACGACATCGTCATCTGCACCGCGCTGGTGATGGGGCGCAAGGCGCCGACCATCGTCACCGCCGACGCGGTGGCGAAGATGCGGATGGGTAGCGTGATCGTCGATATCGCGGCGGATGCCGGCGGCAACTGCGAGGCGACGGTGCCGGGCGAGCGGATCGTGACGGAGAACGGCGTGATCGTGCTCGGGCACCGGAACTGGCCGTCGCGCATCGGCGTCGCCGCCAGCACGCTCTATGCGCGCAACCTCTCGACCTTCCTTACCGGGTTCTGGGACAAGGAGGCCGGGCGGCCGAAACTGCCCGCCGACGACGATATCGTGAAGGGCGTCCTGCTCACGCGGGATGGCGCCGTCGTTCATCCGAACTTCCAGCCGCAAGCAGCTGCCTAGGAGCCACATCATGACCCCTGCACAACTCGCGGACCAGGCCGCCGCGCTCGCGGACAAGGCCACCGTGCTGGCGCAGAACGCCGCCGGCTTCGCCGCCCAGGCGGCGGCGCACGCGCCGCACGGCGCCCCGCTGATCGACCTGTTCGCCATTTTCGTGATGGCGGTGTTCGTCGGCTATTACGTGATCTGGAGCGTCACCCCGGCGCTGCACTCGCCGCTGCTGGCGGTGACCAACGCCATCTCGTCGGTGATCATCGTCGGCGCGATGCTCGCGACCGGGCTGAAGGGCGGCTATGCCGCGCACGCCTTCGGCTTCATCGCGGTGCTGCTGGCCAGCGTGAACATCGTGGGCGGCTTCCTCGTGACCCAGCGCATGCTGGCCATGTTCAAGAAAAAAGCGAAGTAAGGGCGGCGCGACAATGAATTACGCATCCGATCCGGGGATCACGCTCGCCTATCTGGTGGCGGCCGTCCTGTTCATCCTGGCCCTGCGCGGGCTCTCGCATCCCGAGACCGCGCGGCGCGGCAACCTGCTCGGCATGGCCGGCATGGCGATCGCCGCGCTGGCGACGCTGGCGCATCCGGCGATGCTGCTCTCGGGCGTGGGGCTCATCGTGCTCGGCGTCGTCATCGGCGGCGCGATCGGCGCGGTGGTGGCGCGGCGGGTCAACATGACCGCGCTGCCGCAGCTCGTCGCCGCGTTCCACTCGCTGGTGGGGCTTGCCGCGGTGTTCGTCGCCGCCTCGGCGCTGAACGCGCCGCAGAGCTTCGGCATCGGCACGCCGGGGCACCTGCATCTCGAAAGCCTCATCGAGATGTCGCTCGGCCTGTCGATCGGCGCCATCACCTTCACCGGCGCGGTCATCGCCTTCGCCAAGCTGCAGGCGCTGATGAGCGGCGCGCCGATCAACTTCCCCGGCCAGCACAAGCTCAATCTCGGCCTCGGCATCCTGCTCGTGGTGCTGATCATCGCCTTCGTCGCCTCGGGCGGCTCGCAGGTGCTGTTCTGGATCATCGCGGCCCTCGCGCTCGCGCTTGGCGTGCTGCTGATCATCCCGATCGGCGGTGCGGACATGCCGGTGGTGATCTCGATGCTGAACTCCTATTCCGGCTGGGCGGCGGCGGGCATCGGCTTCACCATCAGCAACATCGCGCTGATCGTGACCGGCGCGCTGGTCGGCTCGTCGGGTGCGATTCTCTCCTACATCATGTGCAAGGGGATGAACCGCTCGATCCTCAACGTGCTGCTCGGCGGCTTCGGCACCGATGCCGCCGCCGCGGCCGGCCCCGCGGGGGCCGCCGGCGACAAGGCGGTGAAGATCGGCTCGGCCGAGGATGCGAGCTTCATCATGAGCAACGCCTCGAAGGTGATCATCGTGCCGGGCTACGGCATGGCGGTGGCCCAGGCGCAGCACGCGGTGCGCGAGATGTCCGACCTGCTGAAGGAGGCGGGCGTCGAGGTGAAATACGCGATCCATCCGGTCGCCGGCCGCATGCCGGGGCACATGAACGTGCTGCTCGCCGAGGCGCAGGTGCCGTATGACGAGGTGTTCGAGCTCGAGGAGATCAACAACGAGTTCTCGACCGCCGACGTGGTCTACGTGATCGGCGCGAACGACGTGACCAACCCGGCGGCGAAGACCAATTCGTCGAGCCCGATCTACGGCATGCCGATCCTCGAGGTCGACAAGGCGAAGACGGTGCTGTTCGTCAAGCGCTCGATGGCCTCGGGCTATGCCGGCGTGGAGAACGAGCTGTTCTTCCGCGACAACACGATGATGCTGTTCGGCGACGCGAAGAAGATGACCGAGGAGATCGTGCAGTCGCTCGGCAAGTAAGCCGGGCGACCGCGGGACGATCCGGCGGCGGGGCCACTGGCTCCGCCGCTTTCGTTTGGGGACGCGCTTGCCAGCGGCGGGAAATTCGGCCATAGGCAGAGCGGAATAGAGCCGTCGCGCTGCGAGTTTCGCACCGCGGCGCGTTTTTCGTTGATGGAGCGGGTTGCGATGTTTGACGCCCTGTCGGGCAAGCTCGGGGATGTTTTCGACCGGTTGCGCCGGCGCGGCGCGCTGTCCGAAAGCGATGTGATCGAGGCGATGCGGGATATCCGCCTCGCGCTGCTCGAAGCCGACGTCGCTTTGCCGGTGGTGCGGGATTTCATCGCCAAGGTCCGGTTGCAGGCGGTGGGCGCGGAGGTGCTGCGGGCGGTCTCGCCGGGGCAGCAGGTCGTCAAGATCGTCAACGACGCGCTGGTCGACGCCCTCGGCGGCGAGGGGGCGGTGCCGCTCAACCTCAACGCGGCATCACCCATTCCGTTCCTGATGGTGGGATTGCAGGGCTCGGGCAAGACCACGACCTCGGGCAAGATCGCGCTCCTGCTCAAGGAGAAGCAGCGCAAGAAGGTGCTGCTGGCGAGCCTCGACACCCAGCGCCCGGCGGCGCAGCTCCAGCTCGCGCAGCTGGCCGAGCGCGCCGGGGTGGCGAGCCTGCCGATCGTGCCGGGGGAGACGCCGGTGCAGATCGCGCGGCGGGCGATGGAGACGGGGCGGCGCGAGGTGTTCGACGTCGTCATCCTCGACACCGCCGGGCGGCTCGCGATCGACCAGGCGCTGATGGACGAGGTCAAGGCGATCCGCGACGTGACCGCGCCGGCGGAGACGCTGCTGGTGGTCGACGCGATGACCGGCCAGGACGCGCTCGCCACGGCGACGGCGTTCAACGAGGCGGTGAGCATCACCGGCATCGTCATGACGCGGCTCGATGGCGACGCGCGGGGCGGCGCCGCGCTGTCGATGCGGGCGGTGACGGGCGCGCCGATCAAGCTGATGGGCATGGGCGAGAAGCTCGATGCGCTGGAGCCGTTCCATCCCGAGCGCATCGCCGGGCGCATCCTCGGCATGGGCGACATTGTCAGCCTGGTCGAGAAGGCGGCGGAGAATGTCGACCAGCAGAAGGCCGAACAGCTCGCCAAGAAGATGGCGCGCGGCAAGTTCGACCTCGAGGATTATGCCGAGCAGCTCAAGCAGATCACCAAGATGGGCTCGCTGTCGGGCATCATGGGCATGCTGCCCGGCGTGGGCAAGATCAAGCAGCAGCTCGCCGAGGCGGATCTCGACACCTCGATCCTGAAGCGGCAGGCGGCGATCATCTCCTCGATGACCAAGGCCGAGCGGGCCAATCCGGACATCATGAAGGCGAGCCGGAAGAAGCGCGTGGCGGCGGGCTCGGGCACCTCGGTGCAGGAGGTCAACCGGCTGCTCAAGCAGTTCGAGCAGATGAAGGACATGATGAAGCGGGCGCAGAAGCTGGGCCAGAAGGGCCTCGCGCGCGGCGGGCTGGCCGCGCTGCTGCCGCAGGGAGGCGGGCGCCGCCCGTTCTGAGATCGCGGGTTTTTGCCCGGACTGAAACCGCGGGTTTCGGCCCGGAGTGAAATAACGGGCTTCGGCCCGGAGCGAAATAACGGGCTTTGGCCCGGACTGACACCACGGCGGCCGGGCTGGCCGCCATCGAGACTACTGACCAGGAGACAATGGAATGTCGTTGAAGATCAGACTGGCCCGCGCGGGTGCGAAGAAGCGGCCGTTCTACCACATCGTCGTCGCCGACTCGCGCAGCCCGCGCGATGGCAAGTTCATCGAGCGGATCGGCACCTACAACCCGATGCTGCCGGCCGATCACGAGGATCGCATCCGCCTCGTGACCGATCGCGTGACGCACTGGCTGAGCCAGGGCGCGCAGGCGACCGACCGCGTCGCCCGTTTCATCGGCAAGGCCGGCCTCGCGCCGATGCCGGCGTTCCGCGAGCAGCCCGTGCAGTCCGCGCCGAAGAAGAAGGCGCAGGAGCGCGCCGCCGAGCGCGCCAAGGCCGCCGAGGCCTGATTTCGCGGCTGAGCGATGGATGATCGCCTGATCCTGATGGGCGTGATCGGCCGGCCCCACGGTGTGCGCGGGGCCGTGCATGTCACCACCTATTCGCCGGACCCGGAGGGGCTGGCCGAGCTGCCGTTGCGCGACGAGCGCGGCCGGCGGGTCGGGCTGGCCTGGACCGGGGCGGGGATCGCGCGCGTCACCATCGGCGAGGGCGACGAGGCCGCCGCGATCGCCGACCGCGATGCGGCGGCGAAGCTGACCAATCTCCGGCTCTATGTGCGCCGGGCCGACCTGCCGCCGCCCGAGGACGAGGACGAATTCTACTTCGCCGACCTCATCGGGCTGCACGCGGTGGGGCCGGATGGGGCGGCACTCGGCACGATCCGCGCGGTGCATGATTTCGGCGCCGGCGCGAGCATCGAGCTTTCCGATGGCTCGCTGCTGCCCTTCACCCGCGCGGTGGTGCCGGAGATCGACCTGCCGGGCGGCCGCGCCGTGGTGGTGCGGCCGGTCGAGGTGGAGATGCGGGAATGAGCTTCCGCGCCACGGTCATCACCCTGTTCCCCGAGATGTTTCCGGGGCCGCTCGGCCTGTCGCTGGCCGGACGCGCGCTGGAGACGGGCATCTGGGCGCTTGATTGCGTGAACCTGCGCGATTTCGGCCTCGGCCGGCATCGCGCGGTGGACGACACGCCGTTCGGCGGCGGCGCGGGCATGGTGCTGCGGCCGGACGTGCTGGATGCCGCGATCGGCCAGGCGCGGGACGGGCGACCGTTGATCGCGCTGACCCCGCGCGGCGCGCCGCTGACCCAGGCGCGCATCCGCCGGCTTGCCGAAGGGCCGGGTGCCGTGCTGCTCTGCGGCCGGTTCGAGGGGTTCGACCAGCGCGCCCTCGATGCCAACGAGGCGGAGGAGATCAGCCTCGGCGATTTCGTGCTCTCGGGCGGCGAGATCGCGGCGCTCGCGCTGCTCGATGCCACCATCCGCCTGCTGCCGGGCGTGATGGGGGCGGCGGAGAGCGCCGAGGAGGAAAGCTTCTCGGACGGCACGCTGCTCGAATATCCGCATTATACCCGCCCGGCCGTGTGGCAGGGGCGGGCGGTGCCGGAGGCGCTGCTCTCCGGCCATCATGCCGCCATCGCCGCCTGGCGCCGCGCCGAGGCCGAGGCCGTGACCAGGCGGCGCAGACCAGATCTATGGGCCCGGCACATTGCCAGCCAGCCGGCTCTTCCGTAAATGAACTCCCCCGAAAGGATGCCAGACATGAACGTGATCCAGACCATCGACGCCGAGCAGATCGGCAAGCTCGCGGAAGCCCGCGCCGTGCCGGACTTCAAGCCGGGCGACAATCTCCGCGTTTCGGTCCGGGTGACCGAGGGCGAGCGCACCCGCATCCAGGCGTTCGAGGGCGTGTGCATCGCGCGGTCGAATCGCGGCATCAACTCGAACTTCACCGTGCGGAAGATTTCGTATGGCGAGGGCGTGGAGCGCGTGTTTCCGCTGTATTCGCCGAACGTGACCGAGATCGCCGTCACCCGCCGGGGCGTGGTGCGCCGGGCGAAGCTGTATTACCTGCGCGGCCGCCGCGGCAAGTCCGCCCGCATCGCCGAGGCCGCGCGCGAGACCAACGCCGACTGACGCGCCGGGGGAGCGCCAGGGGGCCACGCGCCCCCTGCCATCCCCGCCGGGCGGCGCGCCGCCCGCGCAGCACGGTTTCAGCCGGAGGGGCATCACGCGGGCGCTTGCGCGTCTGCCGCCCGATGCCGCTCTGACCGAAACCTTGAAGGTGTCCGGAGCGTGACGCTCATGTCGGGCGCGGGTGATTCCCGCCCGGTCCGGCACCTTGAGCCGGAGGACGCACGCATGGCTTCGACATTGTTCGACAAGATCTGGGCGGCGCATGTCGTCGATCG
Organism: Acidiphilium sp. JA12-A1; assembly: GCF_000724705.2. Taxonomy (NCBI): domain Bacteria; kingdom Pseudomonadati; phylum Pseudomonadota; class Alphaproteobacteria; order Acetobacterales; family Acidocellaceae; genus Acidiphilium; species Acidiphilium sp. JA12-A1. Next base: position 41,970 of record NZ_JFHO01000044.1, on the reverse strand, counting down.
CATGCCGGACGGCACCGCGGTTCTCTATATCGACCGGCATCTCGTCCATGAGGTGACCAGCCCGCAGGCCTTCGAGGGGCTGCGGATGGCCGGGCGCAAGGTGCGGCGGGTGGATGCGACCATCGCGGTCGCCGACCATAACGTGCCGACCGAGGACCGCGCCGCCGGCATCGCCGAGCCGGAGAGCGCGCTGCAGGTCGCGACCCTCGAACAGAATGTCGCCGCCTTTGGCGTGCCCTATATTCCGGTGACCGACGCGCGGCAGGGCATCGTTCACGTGATCGGGCCGGAGCAGGGGATCTCGCTGCCGGGGATGACGATCGTCTGCGGCGATTCCCACACCTCGACCCATGGCGCGATGGGCGCGCTGGCCTTCGGCATCGGCACCTCCGAGGTCGAGCATGTGCTGGCGACGCAGACGCTGTTGCAGAAGCCGGCGAAGAACATGCTGGTGCGGGTGGATGGCACGCTGCCGCCGGGCTGCTCGGCGAAGGACATCGTGCTGGCGATCATCGGCGAGATCGGCACCGCCGGCGGCACCGGGCACGTGATCGAATATGCCGGCGAGGCGATCCGCGCGCTCGACATGGCGGGGCGGATGACCGTCTGCAACATGTCGATCGAGGCGGGGGCGCGGGCCGGGCTGATCGCGCCGGACGAGACGACGTTCGAGTATGTGCGCGGCCGGCCCTACGCGCCGAAGGGCGAGGCGCTGGAGCGGGCGATCGACTACTGGAAGACGCTCGCCTCCGACGAGGGCGCGCGGTACGACCGGGTGGTGACGATCGATGCGTCCGCCCTCGTGCCGCAGGTGACCTGGGGGACCAGCCCGGAGACGGTGGTGCCGATCACCGGCCATGTGCCCGACCCCGCGGCCGAGCCGGATGCCGGCCGCCGGGCGCAGATGGAGCGCATGTTGCAGTATATGGACCTCGCACCGGGGCAGGCGCTGAAGGGCACGAAGATCGACGCGGTGTTCATCGGCTCCTGCACCAATTCGCGGATCGAGGATTTGCGGGTTGCCGCCGGGATCGTGCGGGGGAAGAAGGTCGCCGGCCATGTCCGCGCCATGGTGGTGCCGGGCTCGGGGCTGGTGAAGGCGCAGGCCGAAGCCGAGGGCCTCGCCCAGGTGTTTCTCGATGCCGGGTTCGAATGGCGCGAGGCGGGGTGTTCGATGTGCCTCGGCATGAACCCCGACAAGCTGAAGCCGGGCGAGCGATGCGCCAGCACCTCGAACCGGAACTTCGAGGGTCGGCAGGGGCCGGGCGGGCGCACGCATCTGGTGTCGCCGGCGATGGCGGCGGCCTCGGCAATTACCGGCGCGCTCGCCGATCCGCGGGAGATGGCATGATGGACAGGTTCGAACGGCTGGAGGCGGTGGCCGCCCCGCTCAGGATGGCGAATGTCGATACCGACAAGATCATCCCGGCGCGCTTCCTCAAGACGATCAAGCGCTCGGGGCTGGGCAAGCACGCCTTCGCCGGGCTGCGCTACAACGAGGATGGCAGCGAGAACCCGGATTTCGTGCTGAACCGCGAGCCCTACCGGCAGGCGCATATCCTCGTCGCCGGGGAGAATTTCGGCTGCGGCTCGTCGCGCGAGCACGCGCCCTGGGCGCTGCTGGATTTCGGCATCCGCTGCGTGATCGCGCCGAGCTTCGCCGACATCTTCTTCAACAACTGCTTCAAGAACGGCATCCTGCCGATCGTGCTGCCGCGCGAACAATGCGAGGCGCTGATGGAGGATGCGGAATCGGGGGCGAATGCGCGGATCATCGTCGATCTCGCGGCGCAGACCGTCTCGCGGCCGGATGGCGAGACCTACGGGTTCGAGATCGATCCGTTCCGCAAGCGCTGCCTGCTGGAGGGGCTCGACGATATCGGCCTGACGCTGGAGAAGGCGCCCTCGATCGACGCCTATGAGGCGAAGCTGGACGGCGCGGCCTGGCGGCCGCGGATCGAGACCGTCTGATCCGCCCGCCCCGCTCCACCACCGCCGAACGCGACCCCAAGGGAGAGACGACCATGATTGCGAACCGGAAACTGCTGCTCCTGCCGGGGGATGGCATCGGCCCCGAGGTGATGGCGGAAGCCCGCCGGGTGATCGACTGGCTGGCGCGCAGCGGCCGGGCGCGGTTCGAACTCGCCGAGGACCTCGTCGGCGGCGCCTCGATCGAGGCGACCGGCAAGCCGATCACCGAACCGGTGATCGAGCGCGCGCTGGAGGCGGATGCCGTGCTGTTCGGCGCGGTGGGCGGGCCGCAATGGGATTCGCAGCCTTTCGACAACCGGCCGGAAATCGCCATTCTCGAACTGCGCAAGCGCCTCGGCCTGTTCGCCAACCTGCGCCCCGCGCCGGTGTTCGACGCGCTGATCGACGCGAGCCCGCTCAAGCCCGAGATCGTGCGCGGGCTCGACATCATGATCGTCCGGGAATCGACGGGCGGCATCTATTTCGGCGAGCCGCGCGGGATCGAGACCCTGCCGGATGGCACGAAGCGCGGGATCAACACCGAGGTCTACACCACGCCGGAGATCGAGCGGGTGGCGCGCGTCGCCTTCGAGCTGGCCCGCAAGCGGCAGGGGCGGCTGACCAGCGTCGAGAAGGCGAACGTGATGGAATCAGGCCTGCTCTGGCGGCAGACCGTCACCGCCCTCGGCGCGGCGGAATATCCTGACGTGCAGCTCTCGCACATGTATGCCGACAATTGCGCGATGCAGCTGGCGAAGAATCCGCGCCAGTTCGACGTGATCGTGACCGGCAACCTGTTCGGCGACCTGCTCTCCGACCTGGCCTCGATGCTGACCGGCTCGCTCGGGATGCTGCCCTCGGCGACGCTCGGCGCGCCGGATGCGGCGGGGCGGCGGCATGCGCTCTACGAGCCGATCCACGGCTCGGCGCCGGACATCGCCGGCAAGGGCCTGGCCAATCCGCTGGCGCAGATCCTCAGCCTCGCGATGCTGCTGCGCTATTCCTTCGACATGCAGGAGGATGCGGCGGCGATCGAAGCCGCCGTCTCCAACGTGCTCGCCAGCGGCATGCGCACCGCGGATATCGAGCAGAAGGGCACGGCGCGGATCGGCACGCGGACGATGGGCGACGCGGTGCTGCGCGAGCTCGACAAGCTCGGCGGCTGATCCGGGCCGGAAAAGGATCGGGGCGGCAGGTTTGCGCCTGCCGCCCCGTTTTCATTTCAGCCGGAGGAAGCGCGGTCAGTCGCCGGCCGCGGTGCGCGCGCTGATCGGCATCCGCGATTGCGGCAGCAGCGCCGGCGCCTTGATCCGCGTCCGCTTCGGCGCCTTCGCCGGCATCGACGCGATGATCGAGACCAGGACCGAGGCCAGATAGGGCAGCGACTGGGTGAACAGCACCGCGCACCAGAGCCGGCTTTCCGGCGTGGCCCAGTGATGCCCGAAGCCGACGCCGAGCAGCGCCGCCCAGGTGAGGGCAAGCAGGATCAGCTCCTCGCGCACCATTACCAGCCCCTGCACCAGGGCGGGCGCGTTTTCCATCTTCGGCGTGCGGATGAAGGGCAGCGAGTTGGTGAACAGGCCTTTCCATACCGCCTTGCCGATCGTGTGCGAGAGCGCGAGCCCGGCGACGGCCGCCCCCAGCCGGTCGCCCACGCCGCACGGCACCCGCGCCGCGTAAAGCGCGAAAATCTGCACGATCTTGAAGGCGAACAGGCCGATCGAGGGCAGCATGAACAGCAGGATCGGGAATTCGAACCGCACCGGATCGAGGATCAGACCGGCCGACCAGGCGAGGCCCAGCAGCAGGAAGGCGAGACCCAGCGCATCGCCGATCCAGGGCAGCCAGCCGGTGACGAAGTGCCAGCGCTGGCCGATCGTCAGCGTGCGGTCGAAGGGCGAGAGGAACGCCTTCCAGTGCCGGCGGGAAATCCGCATCGCGCCATAGGCCCAGCGGTAGCGCTGCTTGCGGAAGGCGTTGAAATCGTCCGGCATCACGCCGCGGCCGAAGCTCCGCTTGGAATAGACCGCCTCGTAACCCTCGCGGAACAGCCGCAGGCCGAGCTCGCTGTCCTCGGTGATGCACCATTCGGCCCAGCCGCCCTCGGCATCGAGGGCCGCCTTGCGGATCAGCGTCATCGTGCCGTGCTGGATGACCGCGTTGCGCTCGTTGCGGTTGACCATGCCGATATGGAAGAAGCCGGCATATTCCCAGAACATCATCCGCTTGAAGAGCGAGCCGTCATTGTCGCGGTAGTCCTGCGGCGACTGGGTGAAGCCCACATTCGGGTCGGCAAAGGCGGGGACCATGCAGCGCAGCCAGTCGGGGTCGACGATATAGTCGGAGTCGAGCACGCCGACGATCTCGGCATCCGGCGCGGTCTCGCGCAGGGCGAAGTTCAGCGCGCCGGCCTTGTAGCCGGGATGCTTGCCGAGGGTGAAGAAGCGGAACTGCTTGCCGAGCCGCGCGCAATGCGCCGCCACCGGTTCCCATACCGCCGGGTCCTTGGTGTTGTTGTCGATCACCAGCACCTCGAAATTCTCGTAATCGAGGGCGGCGAGGGCGTTCAGCGTCTGCTTCACCATCTCGGGCGGTTCGTTGCAGATGGCGAGATGCAGCGAGACCTTGGGCAGTTTCGTGCCGGGGGCCGCGGGCACCGGCTCGAAATGGCGCATCCGCACCCGGCCGAACAGGGTTTCCACGAGGTCGAAACTGTCGGCGACGAGCAGGAAGAGCAGCAGCGCCTGGCCGGCGGCGAGCGCGGCCCAGACCGCGGCGGCGGACCAGGAGAGATAGGTCTCGCCCATCGTCATCAGCAGCGAGGCGAGGGCGGCGCCGAAGCCCTGCACCAGGGCCGCGAACAGGATCTTGCCGGGCCAGCGGATGTCGGGCCTGACGCCGAGCATCAGCAGGGTGACGAGGAAGCCGAGCAGGCTGGAGCCGAGCGCCCAGGCGAGCCAGGCGCGGTTCTGCTGCACCGGGCCGGTGAGCGACCATTTGGCCTGGCGGTCGAGCGACCACATGCCCCAGTAGCCGGCGGCGCGGCCCTCGAAGCTGGTCTTCCAGGGCTGGTCGAACGCTTCCATCACGAAATAGTCGAGATGCTGCTTCTGCGCGATGTTGAAGAAATCGCGCAGGAAGCGGGCCTGCAGCACGCGCGAGGCGCGGGCGGCGCCGATATCGATGCCGTCCGACGGCCAGCCGATCTCGCCGATCACCACCTTCTTGCCGGGGAAGCGCTTCTCGACCTCATGCAGCCGCATCAGCGCATACTGCACGGCGTCCTTCTCGGGCACGCCCTCCCAGTAGGGCAGCAGATGCACGGTGATGAAGTCGACCGACTTCGCAAGCTCGGGGTGGTGCAGCCAGACATGCCAGGGCTCGGCGGTGGAGACCGGCACATGCACGCGCTTCTTCACGTATTCGATGTCGGCGGCGAGTTCCGGCACCGTGAGGTTGCGACGCAGGATCACCTCGTTGCCGACCATGACGGCCTTGACGTCGGCATTGGCGTTGGCGACCTTGACCACCTTCTTCAGCTCGGCCTCGTTCGCCTTCGGATGCTGGTCGATCCAGGCGCCGAGCGTGACGTTCAGGTGGTAGGGGGCGGCGAGCGCCGGAATCTGGCCGAGATCGCCCTGGACGGTGTAGGTCCGGATGTCATGCGTGTGCTTCGCGACGAGCGCGAGGTCCGACCGGATCTGGGCGATCGAGGGGTAGATCCCGCTCTGCGGGCTTTCGCCGGCGTGAAAGGGCGAGAAGGCGAAGCCGCCGATTTCGCCGCGATAGGGCGGCAGGTTCGTCACGGGACGGTTCAGCGCGGCCCAGATGCCAAAGGTGGCGCCCGCAGCGCCAAGAGCTGCAAGCCATGTGCCCGGGTGACGCCAGCCCGCCCTGGTCTGGCGGGGGCTGACCCGGGGAGCGATCGGGCGGAGGCGCGCGAGATGCGTCATGAACCATCATCCGGTTGACCCGCGGAAAAAGTCCGCGTTGAACATCTCCCATGACGGTGCAGTGCGGCATCGCGTCGGCTGGATTATGGCTAAAGAGTGGCGTGTGGTTCATGTCCTGCGCATCCGCTATGCTGCTGGATCGGAGATCGTTACGCCGGTGAAGCTCGGTTTCGTTGTCCTGGGTTCATGTCAGAACTGAAGTAAGGTATGCACGTTGTTGTTCTGATACTGATTTTGACCTTGCTGATCCTGCTCAATGCCGGATTCGCCCTCGCCGAGATGGCGCTGGTGTCGTCCCGCAAGGCGGCGCTCGCGCTGTTTGCCCGAAAAGGCGTGCGCGGCGCCGAGCGCGCGCGCCTGCTGGCCGAGACGCCCGAGCGCTTCCTGCCCACGGTGCAGATCGGCATCACCGCGATCAGCGTGCTGACCGGCGTGGTGGGCGGGGCGCAACTCGCCCATTCGCTGGCGCCGGCGATCGCGCTGATCCGCCCGCTCGCCCCGCTCGCCGACACGATCGCGCTGACGCTCACCGTCGTCGGCGTCACGCTGCTCACCCTCGTCTTCGGCGAACTCGTGCCCAAGCAACTCGCCTTGCGCAATGCCGAGCGGATCGCCTGCCTCGTCGCCTGGCCGATCGACATGTTCGCCCGCGCCGCCTCGCCGCTGGTCTGGCTGCTCGGCTTCACCTCCGATCTGGTGCTGCGCCTGTTCGGCCCGGTCGATCCGCACCGCCGGGCGATCAGCGAGGAGGAGCTGAAGGCCATCCTCGCCGAGGGCACCGAATCCGGCATGCTCGAATACGAGGAGCGGGACATGATGGAGCGCGTCATGCGCCTCGCCGACAAGCCGATCCGCGCGATCATGACGCCGCGGCAGGACATCGCCTGGCTCGACCGCACCGCCCCGCGCGGCCAGGTGATCTCCTCGCTGAAGGCCGCGCCGCATTCCCGCTTCGTGGTCTGCGACCGTAGCATCGACAATGTGGTCGGCATCGTCCAGGCCAAGGACATCCTCGACCGGATGCTGGACGGCAAGGACATCTCGATCGCCACCGCGCTGCGCCAGCCGCTCGCCGTGCCGGACGCGATCTCCGCGCTCGATGCGCTGGAGCGCCTGAAATCCGACCCGCTCGGCGTCGCCTTCGTGCTCGACGAATATGGCAGCTTCGAGGGCATGGTGACGGTGGGCGACCTGCTCGAGGCGATCGTCGGCGATGTCGAGGAGGCGGGCTATGGCGAGGCCGGCGAACCCGCGCCCGACCGCTACGAGCTCGACGGTCTCGAACCGATCGACGAGGTGGCGCACAAGTTCGGGCTGGAGAACCTGCCCGCCCACGGCTCGTATCACACGCTGGGCGGCTTCCTGCTCGCCCTGCTCAAGCGGGTGCCGCGCCAGGGCGACGCGATCGCCTTCGGCGGCTGGCGCTTCGAGGTGCTGGCGATGAACGGCCGCCGGGTGGAACTCGTGCGCGTCAGCCGCGATCCCACGGCCGTGCCGTGAAATTAGGCTTTCATTAAGTCCCGCCTGCTATGCGGGGTCGGTGATCCACGCTGCTAGGCCCAGCCTGTCAAGGGGAGCCCGATCCATGAAACGCCATCCCGTCAGGATTGTCGTCCCGTCCGCCGGCCGGTCGCGGGGCCGGTGACGATGGTCTGGATACTGGCCGGCATCGTCCTGGCCGCGGCCGGCGCCATCGCCGCCATTCTGCTCGGCGTCCGCCGCCGCGTCTCCGCCCTCGCGCGGGATCTGAACGCCGTGGCGATCGCCGCGAGCGAGGCGCATCGCGACATGGTCGCGCAGAACGGGCTCGACCGGAACATCGATGGCCTGCGCGCCCGTCTCGCGGCCCTCGGCCCGGCGCGCATCGAGAACGACGAACTCTGGTTCGGCGCCTACCGCATCAATGGCGACGATCGTGTCGTCGACGAGATCAAGACGCAATACGGCGGCGCCGTGACCATCTTCATGCGCGACGTCCGGGTGGCCACGAATGTCCAGAAGCCGGACGGCACCCGCGCGGTCGGCACGAGGCTCGCCCCCGGCCCGATCCACGATGCCGTGCTCGGCATGGGCAAGACCTATCGCGGCGAGGCGGAAATCCTCGGCGAACCCTATTTCGCCATCTACGAGCCGGTCATCGCCAACCACGAGACGATCGCGATCATCTTCGTCGGCGTCAGGAAGCTGGACCTGCCGGAGGGGACGGTGACCGGCGATCCGCGCAGCATGGCCTGCATCCGCGCCGATCTCGATTCCCTGCGGAAGGTGCTCGCCGAGCAGGTCAGGACGGCCGGGGAAGCGATCGCCCTGCGGCAGCTTTCCGAGGATACGCGGCGCGCCCTCGATGCCGAGCGTGTCACGCGCGCCCACCAGCAGGCGCACGCGATCGCCGCCCTCGGCACCGGCCTCGAGCGCCTCGCCGGCGGCGACCTGCTGTTCCGGCTCGACGAGAAGCTGGCCGCGGAATACGAAAAGCTCCGCACCGACTTCAACGGCGCGATCCGCCAGCTTCACGACGCGATGGCGATGATCGCCCGCAACGCCGACGCGGTGCGTTCGGGCGCGCAGGAAATCACCGCGGCGTCGGACGATCTGGCCCGCCGCACCGAACAGCAGGCCGCGACGCTCGAACAGACGGCCGCGGCGCTGGAACAGATCACCGCCACCGTGCGGCGCACCGCCGCCGGCACCGGCGAGGCCCGGAAACTGGTCGGCGACGCGCGCTCCGAGACCGATCATTCGGGCGAGATCGTGCAGCGCGCGGTCGCGGCGATGAGCGCGATCGAGGCGTCATCCCGCCAGATCGGGCAGATCAGCGGGCTGATCGACGAAATTGCCTTCCAGACCAACCTCCTCGCCCTGAATGCCGGCGTCGAGGCGGCGCGCGCGGGCGAGGCCGGCCGCGGCTTCGCCGTCGTCGCCACCGAGGTCCGCGCCCTGGCCCAGCGCTCGGCCTCCGCCGCGCGCGAGATCCAGCAGCTGATCGCCACCTCGGATCGCGAGGTCGGCGCCGGCGTCGAACTCGTGGGCGAAACCGGCGCCGCGCTCGAGCGCATCGCCCGGCAGGTCTCGGCGCTCAACGGCCTGATCGTCGACATCGCGGCCTCGTCGGAAGAACAGTCGACCGGGCTCGCCGAGGTCAACACCGCCGTCAACCAGATGGATCAGGTGACCCAGCAAAACGCCGCCATGGTCGAGCAGACCACCGCGGCCAGCCACGGCATGTCGTCCGAAGCGGCGACCCTGGCGGAGTTGCTCAGCCGGTTCCGCATCGCCGCCGGCGCCAACGTGGTGCGGCTGCCCGCAAAGGTCGCCTGAACCGCGCGGGGTCCGCTCGCCGCCCGGCGGAAAGCCCGCCGGGTGCCGCCCTCACGCGTGGATCAGCGTGCCGATGCCGCCTTCGGTGAACAGTTCCAGCAGGCAGGCATGGGGCACGCGGCCATCGACGATCGTCGCCCCCTTCACACCCTGTCGCACCGCCTCGATGCAGGTTTCGACCTTCGGAATCATCCCGCCGGAAATCGTCCCGTCGGCGCGCAGCGCCTCGACCTCGGCGATGCTGAGATCGGGAATGAGCTTGCCGTTGCGGTCGAGCACGCCGGCGACATCGGTCAGCATCAGCAGCCGGTTGGCGCCGAGCGCGCCGGCGATGGCGCCCGCCACCGTATCGGCGTTGATGTTGTAGGTCGCGCCATCCGCGCCGACGCCGACGGGGGCGACGACGGGGATGAGCCCGGCGCCGGTCAGCGCATGGATCACCCGGACATCGACATGCTCCGGCTCGCCGACGAAGCCGAGATCGAGCGCGCGCTCGATCGCGCCCTCGGGGTCGCGCCTCGTCCGCGTCAGCTTGCGCGCGCGGATCAGCCCGCCATCCTTGCCGCAGATGCCGACGGCCAGCGCGCCGGCCCGGTTGATCAGCCCGGCGACCATCTTGTTGACGGTGCCGGCGAGGACCATCTCGACCACCTCGACCATCGCCGCGTCGGTCACCCGCAGGCCATCGACGAAGGTGGACTGGATCGCCAGCCGCTTGAGCATCGCGTTGATCTGCGGCCCGCCGCCATGCACCACCACGGGATTGATGCCGACCTGCTTGAGCAGGGCGATGTCGCGCCCGAATTCCTCGGCGAGCGATTCCTCGCCCATCGCGTGGCCGCCATATTTCACCACGATCGTCGCCCCGGCATAGCGGCGCAGATAGGGCAGGGCGAGGGCGACGATGCGGGCCTGTTCGGCGGCGTCGGCGTGGCGGTCGGAAATCGTCATGACGGCAGGATCTTTCCTTGCTTTTCCGGCGGTCCAGAGCGTCACCCGACCGGATGGGGTCATCTGGTCGGATAAAGATGCTCTAATTTTCAATACGATAGAGCACTGCATCCGATCCGGCAGGATCGGAAAGTGCTCTATGGAACCGGGCGCGGGCGGTCAAGCCAGCAGGCCGTGGATCACCGCGCGCAGTTCGGCAATGCCGGCGCCGGTTTCGCCGGAGGTGACGAGCACCTCGTTCAGCGCCGCCGGATGCCGCCGGGCGATCGCCCCGATCGAGGCGAGCTTGCTGGCGAGGGCCTCGGGTTTCATCTTGTCGGCCTTGGTCAGCACGACCTGGAAGGACACCGCCGCCTGGTCGAGCAGTTCCATCACCGCGTGGTCGGCCGGCTTGTCCTCGATCCGCGCGTCCATCAGCAGCAGGACGCGGCGCAGGTTGGGCCGGCCGCGCAGATAGCGGAACATCAGGCCCTGCCAGTCCCGCTTCACCGCCTTGGGGGCGGCGGCGTAGCCATAGCCCGGCATGTCGACGATGGTCAGCGGCCCGTCGCCGATGCGGAAGAAGTTGAGCTGGCGGGTGCGCCCCGGCGCCTGGGCGACGCGGGCGAGCGCCACCTGGCCGGTGATCGCGTTGATCAGCGTCGACTTGCCGACATTCGAACGGCCGGCGAGGGCGATCTCGATGCCTTCCGGCTCCGGCAGGCCCTCGGCGGTCTGCGCGGCATGGAAGAACCGCGCCCCGCGGGCGAAGAGTTTCCGCCCTTCCTCGATCGGGTCGGTCTCTTCCATGGCGCCGCGCTCAACCCTTGGCGTTGAGGTTGGCGGCGGCGCGCGGGGCGGCGTTGGTGCCGCGCATGATCGTCCATTGCTGCAGGATCGTGAGGGTGTTGTTCACGCAGTAATACAGCACCAGCCCCGCGGCGAAGCGGCCGAGCATGAAGGTGAAGATCACCGGCATGAACTGCATCATCTTCGCCTGGGTCGGGTCCGGCGGCGGCGGATTCAGCCGCTGCTGACCCCACATCGTGATGCCCATGATGATCGGCAGGATGCCGAGATGCAGGAAGGGCGACAGCGCGCTCGGGTGGAACGGCAGCAGGCCGAAGAGATTGAAGATGTTGGTCGGGTCCTCGGCCGAGAGGTCGTGGATCCACAGCACGAAGGGCGCGTGGCGCATGCCGATCGAGATGAAGATGACCTTGTAGAGCGAGAAGAAGATCGGGATCTGCGGCAGCATCGGCAGGCAGCCGGCGGCGGGGTTGACGCCCTCGGCCTTGTAGAGCGCCATGATCTCCTTCTGCTGCTGCATCTGGTCGTCCTTGTAGCGCTCGCGCAGCGCCTGGACCTTCGGCGTGATCGCGCGCATCCGCGCCATCGAGCGGTAGGAGGTGCGGACCAGCGGGAACAGCACCAGCTTCAGCCCGATGGTGAAGACGATGATCGCCACCCCCATGTTGCCGAACACGCCGGCGAGATAGTCGAGCGCGATGAAGATCGGCTTGGTGAGGAAGAAGAACCAGCCGAAATCGATCGCGCGTTCGAACAGCGGGATGCGGTATTGCGTTTCGTAGTGGCTCAGGATGCTCAGCACCTTGGCGCCGGCGAAGACGTGGGTCGTGGTCGAGGCGGTGGCGCCGGGGGCGGCATCGACGGGCTTCGCGGTCATGTAGTCGACCTGGTATCCGCCGTGCTCCGGCTGGCCTGGATCCGCGAGGTAGCGATAGGCGCCGATCACCTCGCGGCCCTGGCTCGGGATGAGCGCGGTCAGCCAGTATTTGCCGGTGATGCCGGCCCAGCCGCCGAGATTGGTCGTCTGATACGCGGTGCCGGGCGCATCGCCGGCGGCGGGATGCTTCCCGCCCGACTTCACGCCCTCATAGCCCATCTCGTGCAGCGTGCCATGAAAGACGCCGATGGGCCCCTTGTGGAGGGTGAACGAGCCCGGCTCCTCCGGCAGGAAGTCGCGGCGGATGCGCGACCAGGGATAGACCTCGACCGCCGCCGCGCCGTGATTGATCACGCGCTGCTGGACCGTGAAGAGATACTGGCGGTCGACCGCAAGCTTGAGTTCGAAGGTCACGCCGGCGCCGTTGTTCCATGACAGCGTCACCGGGTGGGCGGGCGAGAGGTCCCCGCCGGAGCTGGTCCACACCGTATCGGGACCGGGCACCTTGAGGGAGCTGCTGGGTGCTGCATCCCAGCCGAACTGGACGTAATAGGATTTCGCCGTGCCGGCCTGCGAGAGCAGCTGCACGAGCGGCGACGTCTTCTTGACCGTCTGGTGATAGCGGGTGAGCACGAGGTCATCCAGCCGGGCGCCGACGAGGCTCATCGATCCGCGCAGCAGCGGGGTCGAGATCGCGAGGCGCGGGCCGGCGGGTATCTTCGCCGCGACGCCGCCCGGCGCGGCCGCGGGCGGCACCGCGCTGGGAGCCGGCACGCCCGGCGCGGGCTGGCCGGAGACCGGCTGTGTCTGCGCTGTCTGCGTGGCCGGGTGCGGCGGCGCCTTTTTCGGCGGCGGCAGCACGTAGCTCGCGATGACCTGGAACAGCACGAGGATCACCAGAGAGATCGAGATCGAGTAGAGAAGCCGTCGATTATCCATTCTGTTTCATCTCATCGTGGTGATGGGCCGGTGGGACGGGATCGACCCCGCCCGGATTCCAGGGATGGCAACGCAGGATGCGCCGTGCGGCGAGGGCGGAACCATGCAGCGCGCCATGAACCGCGAGCGCTTCCATCGCATAGGCGCTGCACGAAGGATAGAAGCGGCACTGCCCGCCGAGGACAGATGACAGCGTCAGCTGATAGGCCCGCACCCCGCCACGCAGCAACTTCGTCGCCGTGTTCATCGCGCGTCTGCCGCCGCAGGGGGAAAAGCCGCGTCGAGCACGGCGCGGAAATCCGCGCGGAGGCTTGAAAATTCGGCGGTTGCCGTGCCTTTGCGGGCGATCAGGACGATGTCCGCCCCGGAAACCGATCGGTGGCGCAATTCTTCGCGAGCGAGCGCACGAAGCCGGCGGCGTGCCCGGTTCCGGATGACCGCGTTGCCGACCTTCCGGCTCGCGGTCAGGCCGAGGCGGACGGGCGCGCCGGGCATTGTCAGCAGGATTTGTACGACGAAACCTTCGCGCGCCGCCTTCCGCCCATGGGCAGCGGCACGGAGGAAATCGGCACGCTGGGGCAGAGACTGGAAGGGCGCGGCGCGCATGATCGTGACTGGTTCCGGGCCCGGCCACGCAGCGCGATGTGCGGGCCCGGGCGAACGCGAAGGAACGTCAGGCGGAAAGACGCTTCCGGCCCTTCGCGCGACGGCTTGCCAGCACCTTGCGGCCGCCGACGGTCTCCATCCGCGAGCGGAAACCATGGCGGCGCTTGCGAACGAGCTTGGAGGGTTGGTAGGTGCGCTTCACGGTCTCTACTCCAATGACTGCCGTATGGCGGTGGTTGCGGGCAACCTGCCGCCGGTTGAATTCGGAAAACAGGCAGAGCGCCGCGTTCCGTCCGGAGCGGCTCCCTTCGGTCCGTCCTCTTAGGCATTGTCCTGCCCGACGTCAACAAAGACGGCTGAACCGCCGCGTGCCGGCGCGGTTCCGCTTGCCCAACCCATATGCGATTGTGCAGATTGCGATGATGACCTCACAGCAACCGTATCGTTGTCGCACTGCGCTGGCCCTGCAGGGCGGCGGCTCGCACGGCGCCTATGCCTGGGGTGTTCTCGACGCATTGCTGGCCGCCGGGGAGGTGTTCGACGCCGTCTGCGGTGTTTCCTCCGGCGCCATTCTGGGCACGATGGCCGTCCAGGGTTTCGTTCGCGGCGGGGCGGACGGCGCCCGGGCGGCGATGGCGCAGTTCTGGGACCGGGTGGTGGCGACCAACGTGCTGGCGCCGCTGACGTCGCATCTCGACCGCTGGCTGCCCGGCTTCGAGGTCGGGCGCGAATTCGGCAGCAACCTTGCAATGCAGGGTATTGCGACGGTTCTCAGCATGTTTGGACACGCGTCGATCAACCCGCTGGGGCAGAATCCGCTGCGTCCGATCCTGACGGATTTGCTCGATCGTGCCGCCTTGGCCGATCCTTCGGCGCCGCGGCTGTTCATTGCGGCGACCGCCGTGGAGTCGGGGTTGTCACGCATATTCACGAATCAGGACATCACGGTCGACGCCCTTCTGGCTTCCGCCTGCCTGCCGACCCTGTTTCCGACGGTGCTGATCGATGGAATCGCTTACTGGGACGGGGCGTATTCGGGCAATCCGCCTCTCGGTCCGTTGCTGGCGCTCGATCCCGAGAGGCTGGTGCTGATTCGGGCGCAGAGCCGGCTTCGGGCCGGCGTGCCGAGCCAGCCGGCCGATATTCTCAACCGGGTGCAGGAACTCGCCTTCCAGACGGCGATCGACGCTGAATGCGCCCTGCTGCCGCCGACGCTGACCTTCATCGAATATCCGGCCGATCGTGCCCTGGCCGGCCTTTCGCCCGAATCGCGGGCCTATGCGGACCGTGCCTTTCTCGATCGCCTGTTCGAGGAAGGGCGCGCCGCTTTCCGCGCGAGGGCCGCCTGACCGCCATGAACAAAGTCTTCGGGCGATGGATCGGCCACAGCCTGTCGGCGCGGCTGCTCTGGCTGACCGTGATCGTGACGCTGCTTGTCGAGGTCATGATCCTGTTGCCGAGCCTCGGCCATGAACGCAGCGCCTGGCTGATGAACAGAGTGACCGAGGCCCATCTCGCGGCGCTGACGGTATCGACCGCGCCGCATGGGGTCGTCGATCTGTCGACTCGCAACGAATTGCTCCGTCTGTCCGGCACCGAGGCGATCCGGCTCGTGCAGGGCGGACGCAGCATCCTGGTGTTGCCGCCGCGGGGGACGGTGCGCGCCGAGGGCTCGATCAACCTCGCGCACGAAACCCTGTTTGGTTCCGTTCTCAGGGCTCTCGATGTGCAGTTCGGCCTTGCCCCGCGCGATGTGCTGGTCACCGCGCCAAGTCCGCTGCAGCCGAATGTCATCGTGCAGATCGTCGTCCACAATCCCGTTCTCGCAAGGCATCTGTGGCACTATGCGGACCATACCGCGGCCCTCTCTCTCGCCATCGCGCTGCTGACCGGACTGGTGGTCTATGTCGCGCTCAACCGGGTGCTCGTGCTGCCGATGCGCCGGCTGACGGAAAGCATCACCCGCTTCCGGGAAGATCCCGAGCACGCCGCGCCGCTTGCGATCCGGCCGGCGGATGAGTTCCGGGACGACGAGATCGCGGTTGCCGCGCGCGAACTCGCAAGCATGCAGACGGAGCTTCGTGCCGCGCTGTGGCGCAACGCCAGGCTGGCGGCACTCGGCACGGCGGTGGCCAAGATCAGCCACGATCTGCGCAACATATTATCGACGGCGCTGCTGGTCGCTGACCGGCTTTCCGGAAGTGCTGACCCCGCGATCCGCAGCGGCGCGACGACCCTGGTCGACGCGGTCGAACGCGCGACGGATCTCGTCACTCATACGCTCAGTTTCGCCCGGGAGGGCCCGCCGCCTCTGGTCAGAGCGGCCTGCCCCCTGGCGGAACTGGTCGCGGACGTCGCCGCGCAGACGCGCCTGCTGCACGAGCGCCTGACCATCGAAACGAACATTCCAGCTGAAATCATGCCGTCGCTGGACAGAACGCAGATGCAGCGCGCCTTGCTGAACCTGATGCGCAACGCCGCCGAGGCGGGGGCGGGCCGGCTCGTCATCAGCAGCGGCATCGATGCCGGCCAGGTCATCATCGACATCGTGGATGACGGACCTGGTCTGCCCGAGCGGGCGCAGGCCAATCTGTTCAGGCCCTTCACAGGGTCTGCCCGCAGCGGTGGAACGGGCCTGGGCCTCGCCATCGCCCGTGACCTGGTGCGCGCCCATGGAGGCGAGCTTACGCTCGTGGCGACGAGCAGCAGAGGAACGCATTTCAGGATATCGATCCCGCTCGACCCCGGCTGACCGGCCGTCACGCAGGGTGAGGAGACGTTCCAGTCGCAACTAGAAATGTATGGGCGGAAAGCTTCTCACCAGGCTGCCGCAGACGAGTTGCCAGCCATCGACAAGAACGAAAAAGATGATCTTGAATGGCAGTGACACCGCGGTGGGCGGCAGCATCATCATGCCGAGGCTCATCAGGATCGAGGAAATGACGATGTCGATCACCATGAACGGCAGGAAGATCATGAAGCCCATTTCAAATCCGCGGCGCAACTCACCGACGACGAAGCCGGGAATCAGTGCGCGCCAAGGAACATCCTGCATGTTTGCCGGCGGCTTGATGTGTGCCAGCGAGAGGAAGACCCGCACATCGGCGGGGCGGGCATTATCAGCGAGAAACGTGTGAAATGGCGCGGCGGCGAGCTTCAGCCC
The DNA here is from genome assembly GCF_000724705.2 of Acidiphilium sp. JA12-A1. Classification (NCBI taxonomy): domain Bacteria; kingdom Pseudomonadati; phylum Pseudomonadota; class Alphaproteobacteria; order Acetobacterales; family Acidocellaceae; genus Acidiphilium; species Acidiphilium sp. JA12-A1. The sequence goes on along the minus strand of NZ_JFHO01000044.1, from coordinate 25,403 downwards.
CTCCAGCGTGCCAACATCGCCCTGGGTCATCGGCAGGAGACCGGTGTGCCACGACTGCGAGAACACCGGGGCCATGACAAAATAGGTGAGAAACAGAGCAAGTCCGATCAGCACCGAGTTTGGCGGTGTCGTCTGTGTGCCGAGGGCCGTGCGCAGCAGACTCAGCACGATGACGATCCGCGTGAAGGCCGTGAGCATGACAAGCAGGCTGGGCGCCAGCGAGATGACGCCGATCAGCGCGATGAGCTGGATAAGCTTCGCGGTTTCGGGCGCGCCTCCCGACCCGAGATCGAGATTGACCGACTGGGCATGGGCGGCGTGAGGCAAGGCCAGGAGGGCAAGGCCGAGGCCGGCCCCCAGCAGCACGCCGGTGCGTGTACGCCGGTTCATCAGGTGTCGTTCCCTTGCCGAGCCGTCGGCAAGAGCTGTATTTGGTCCGATCGCGGGCCATTCATGACAACAAAACTGAAGTCGCCCAGTGTAACGATCGACAATGTCGTGTTGCGGCCGACTCGGCAGGACTGTGTCTGGGCCGTCACGCCCCAAGCGGAGGCAATCCCTGTCAAGGCGCTGGTCAGACGGAGTCGGCGCAGAATTGCGGCAAGTCCCGCAATCAGGAGCAAGACGACCCCCAGCGCGATAACAACGTGCTCTATTCCTGCCATGCCCATTCTGCAGCAGTCTCCGGATCTGATCCCGCCGACCTGGCTTCGCCCGAATCGGCGGCAGGTCGGCCTGCGGAAGAAAGCCGGAAAAAGATTAATATTTCATTGAACCTGCGCGTCGGGTTCGCAGAAATAAAAAAATTAATGCCCATTATCCTTGACGGAATTTTAACTTTTCAAAGGCATCATCCTTCCGGTTTCGGAGGGCAAAATGACCTTGAATCTTATCGGCCTCGCCGCCGATCGGCTGGTCTATCTGGCGCAATCGCAATCGGTATTGGCGCAAAACATAGCGAATATCGATACCCCAGGATATGTGTCCAGAATGCCGGTTGCGTTCTCGGATACGCTGAACGGCACTGGCAATCTTGCCTTGGCCACGACGAATGCCCTCGATATTCCGTCATCCTCCGGTCAATCCGTTGGCACGGAGACCGCCACCGTCGCGGCACGCGCGCCCGATGGAAACGCGGTTTCGCTTGAAAGTCAGCTCGCGGCGGTCGCCGGAACCCAGATCAACCAGCAATATGCAGTGAATATCTACAAGACCTATCTTGGCATGTTCACTACGGCGCTTGGTCCTAACCCGTAAAATCCGAGGAACTATAATGAAATTCGGTACCACACTCGACATTACGGCTGCGGGACTGTCAGCGCAGGATGCGCGGCTGCAGGTCATCGCGCAGAATCTGGCCAACGCGGACAGCACGGGCTCGACGCCGGGCAGCAATCCATATCAGCGAAAGACCATCTCATTCCAGGACGTCTTTAGCCAGACCACCGGCACTGACCTGGTGCAGGTTGCGAATATCGGCAAGGACACGGCGCCATTCCCAATGAAATACGATCCCTCCAATCCCGCGGCCAACGCCCAGGGCTACGTCAAGTTGCCAAACGTAAATAGTCTGGTGGAACTCATGGATATGCAGCAGGCCGAGCGTTCCTACGATGCCAATCTCTCCGTCATGAATGCCACGCGCGGCATGATGACCCGCACGCTGGGGCTGATCTGATGTCCGGAACGATCTCGGCTCTCGTAAATCCGTCCAATGCAATCTCTGCCTATGGTCGCGCTGCCGGCACGGGCGCGGCCGGTTCGCCCAGCTTTGGCGATTACATGTCGAACGTCATCACGAGCGCAATTCATCAGAGCGCGTCGACGGAGCAGGCAGCCAGTTCCGGTTTGATGGGAAAGGGAGACCTTACCCATGTCGTTGCCTCTGTTGCCCAGGCTCAGGTTGCGTTGCAGACGACCGTTGCCATCCGTGATCGTCTGATCCAGGCCTATCAATCGATCATGAGCATGCCGATCTGATCATGGGCGGTGGTGCTTCAGCGACGATTGGCAGACAAAAGGAGCGGCGGTCCGGCATCGCTTGCGGTTCCCGGCATGACTGATCCAGCGGTCATCACGTCGCTCCACGAGGCATTTCTTGTTGCGGCGCAACTGTCGGCGCCGCCTTTGCTCGCCGCGCTCGTGGCGGGCGTCGTGATATCGCTGCTGCAGGCGGTGACGCAAATCAACGAGGCGACCATTGTCTTTTTGCCAAAGATGGCTGCCGTCGCCGGAACATTGATGATCATGGGCAGTTTTTTGCTCGGTACGTTATCGCAGTTCGCGCACGAGATATTCACCGCCATGATTCACGTCGGCTGATCATGTTTCCGCACGGCCTTGCCGATATGGTTTTCGGGCCGTTGCTGATTTTCATCAGAATTTCGAGTCTAGTCATGGCGCTGCCCTTCATGGGGGCGGGGAATGCGCCGCCGCAGATACGCATCGGGCTGTCGATCGCTCTTACGGCAATCGTGGCGCCGTTGATCGTCTCCGGTACGATTGGCGTTCCATCCTCGATTCCGGTTTTCGCGTTTCTGGTTCTTCGTGAGATCGTTGTCGGGCTATCTCTCGGCTGGCTCACGGCGGCGATCATGCTGAGCCTGCCCGTAGCGGGACAGATCATTTCCTATCAGATGGGCCTGTCCAGCGTGTTGCTGCCGAATGTCGAGATTGGTCCGAACAGCACGCTGGTGGCGAATGCCCTGAGCGTCATGTTGCCGGCTGTAGTGTTCACCACCGGTCTTTTTATGTTGCCGGTCCTCGCCATAATCCGGTCGTTCCGGGTAATCCCGCTGACGTCAACAATCATTGGCGCTCACCTTCCCCCGGCGGGGCTGCTGCTCGGCTTCGCTGTCCGGGCCGTGTCGGCAGAGTTCGTGACGGCCTTGCATCTTGCCGCGCCCTTTCTGTTCATCGGTCTCCTGTGGCAGGCCGGTCTTGGACTGATGTCCAAGGTCGCCCCGAGCATGCAGGTTTATTTCGTTGCCGCCCCGCTGCAGCTGCTTGGCGGCATGTTTCTGCTCGCGATCCTCGCCTCCCCGATGCTCACTGTCTGGCAGGATGCGATGCTGCCGCTTCTGCATGCTTACGCGAGCTGGTGAGATGCAGGCCGGAATCCGTGATATCGCATGAGGTCGTGTCATAGCGGCTGAAGACAAGGAAGATCGGACCGAAGCTGCGACGCCAACGCGCCTTGCGAAGGCGTTGGACGAGCAGGGGCCCGGAACGTCCAGGGAAGTGGCGACACTGGCCAGTCTCGGTGTTGCCCTTGCGGTGATGATCGGTGTGCTGCCGTCTTCCGCCGAACGCCTTGCGAATACGCTTGCGAGCGCCTTCACCAGGGCTGCAACGGTCGACAGTGGGGCCGGTCTCAGCCGCGCCTTATGGCAGGCTGGAATGGCATCGCTCGGCGTTTTCATTCCGTTTGCAGGCGCGATTGCACTATCGGCAATCGTCGTATCGCTCCTGCAGACCGGATTCAGGACGAACTGGGGGGCGATTGGCCTGAACTTCGCCAGGTTGAACCCGCTTGCCGGCATCGGCAAACTGTTTGGGACTCCAAACCTCGCCGCTTCCGGACAGTCCATCCTCAAGTTGGCGGCGATTGGTGCAGCGCTTTATGTCGTCATGGACGCAAGGCTCCACGGCCTGGAGGCGATGCTGCTCGGTTCGGAAAAGACGCTTCTTGCGGCGATCTTTGGTTCGATCGTTGCCATTCTGTCTGCGGCCGTCATGATTCAGGTTGTTTCGGGCGCAGTCGACTTCGTGTTGGTGCGCAACCGCTTTTCGACTTCAGTCAAAATGTCACGGCAGGAAGTCAAGGACGAACAGAAGGAAACGGATGGCGATCCCCACGTTCGCGCGCGGATCAAGGCGGCGCGGAGTGCCCTTGCCAAACGAAGCCTCAACGTGGCGATGGCCCGGGCGGCCGTCGTCATTACGAACCCGACACATTATGCGGTTGCGCTGGAATACCGTGCGGGCCAGGCGGAAGCGCCGAAGATCGTCGCCAAGGGCGCAGATGAACGAGCGGCGCGGATCCGGGATCTTGCGCGCGAGGCCCGCATTCCGATCGTGGCAAATCCGCCGCTCGCCAGGGCGCTGTTCCAGCAGGATGTTGAAACCGAGATCCTGCCCGAGCATTACCGGGCGGTGGCCGAAATCATCGCCTATATCTGGAAGCTTGCGGAGCGGCAGATGTCGCGGATCTGAACGTCGATCAGGAACGACGGGAGTGGATCTCAAGGATCGCCAGCAACGATCGCACACGTTCTGCGTCGGTCCGGGCTTCGAGAAGTGTCTGCTTCTCGATCGGGCTGAACGGGCACGCCATGCACAGGGTAACAATCAGCGCATCGTCCGAGATTTCATTGATCGCATCCCAGTTCGCATCGACGCCGATCGCTTCGAAATAGCGTCGTAGCGCGCCGGTCAGCAGCTCTCGCGAAACGAGGGGAGGGGCTCCGATGGCGCCATTCGACTGTATCGCGAAATCGTCGCGGAATGCGGACACATCGCCCTGCACCCGGCGGTAGCCGCGCCGCATTTCCGCTTCCTCGACGACCTCGAAGCGAACGAGACCCGTCAGGGTGATGAGATAGCGTCCGTCATCCGTCTCGCTGAAGGCCGTGATGCGGCCGAGGCAGCCGAGGCGATAGATGGCCGGCCCGTTCGCGGTTCGCGGTGTGTCGGGAAGCGGCTGGATCATGCCGAACATTCGCCCCGCGGCCATCGCGTCGTCGACCATGGCCAGATAGCGCGGCTCGAAAATGTTCAGCGGCAGACGCCCGCCCGGAAACAGCACGGCCCCGGTCAGTGGAAAGATCGGAAAGATCTCCGGGACGCCCTCGAACCGTGCGGACGTCCCCGACATGCCGAAGAGTGAACTCAACTGAACAGCAGGGCCGAGAGTTTGCGCCGGGCGGCCATCGTGTCGGCGTCATCGACGCCCCAGGCGTCGAAGAACTTGAGAAGCTGAAGTCGGGCCGCGTCATCCTTCCAGTTGCGCTGACGTCGCATGATGTCGAGCAGGGCCTCGGCGGCGCCGGTGCGGTCGCCGGTGGCGTTGAGGGCGGCAGCGAGAGCGAACCGGGTGTCGTGGTCGTTCGGATCCGCGGCAAGCCTGGCCTGGAGTTCGGCCAGTTGGCGGGCGGCCATGCGGCCTTCGCGGGCGACGGAAACCGCCGTCTTTGCCGCCTGGATCTCCGCGTGCTCGGCGAGGGATTGCGGGACCTCGGCCAGGATGGCCTCGGCCCTCTCATCCGCGCCGAGGGCGACAAGCGCCCGCACGAGGCCGGCCCAGGCCTCGGGGCGGTTCTGGTCCTCATCGAGCGCGGCGCTGAACAGGGCGGCGGCCTGCTCCGGCTGATCGTCCTCCATCGCCTTGCGGGCCTGAGCGATCAGGTCTGCCGAGGGTGCCGAGGAGCCGGCCAGCTTGAGCAGCGCGTCGACGAACCGGCGCACCTCGCTTTCCGGCAGGGCGCCCTGGAACAGATCGGCGATCTGTCCCTGCCAGAATGCGGCGACGGTCGGCACCGACTGCAACGGCAACCCGAGGCTCGAAAGCTGCTGAACGAGCGCGCGGTTCTCGTCGATGTCGATCTTGACCAGCCTGATCCTGCCGCCATAGGCGCGGACGACTTTCTCGAGCGTCGGCGTCAGCGTCTTGCAGGGACCGCACCAGGTAGCCCAGAAATCGACCAGAACCGGGACCTTTCTCGATGCCTCGACGACATCGGCCATGAACGTGGTCTGGCTGCCCTCGATGATTGCGGCGTCCGCGCCTGTTGGGCGCCGTGCGTCCGAGTCGGTGAAATGATCCATGGTCACTGATCCGTTGCTATGACTCCCTAGATGATAGTCAACCGCGCCCGCGCAAGCCAGTCGGACGCATGGATGCCCCCGGACCGGCGATCAGCGGCCGCCTTGTGAGCCAAAGGGATGTGTGCAAGCCGTCCGCGCGGCGCGGGATCAGCCGGGATCGCGGGAGAGGCCCGCGGCGTCGAGCGCCTTCAGATAAGCGGTCCACCGCTGATCCTGCTCGCGCCCCAGCCTGTGAAGATAGTCCCAGGAATAGATGCCGGTGGAGTGCCCGTCGTCGAAGGTGATTCGCACCGCGTAGTTGCCGTTCGGCTCGAGGCGGGAGATGCCCACCGCCTTCTTGCCGGCGACCAGTTGCCGCTCTGAAGGGCTGTGGCCCTGCACTTCGGCACTCGGGCTCTCGACGCGGAGATATTCGGCCGAAAGCTCGAAGCGAGCGCCATCGGCGAAGGTGATCTCGAGCACCCGCTCGGCCCGGCGCAGGCGGATTTCGGTCGGTTCGGGCGCGGTCACGGGTCGATCTGGCGCGCTTCGTCGACCAGCATGATCGGGATGCCGTCCCGGATCGGGAAGGCGAGGCCGGCTTTCGTGCTGATCAGTTCCCCGGCCTCGCGATCATAGATCAGCGGCCCCTTGGTGAGCGGGCAGACCAGGATTTCCAGAAGGCGGGGGTCGATCGGCGCCGGATCGGCCATTGGCGGGCATCCTCTGCGGCGGGGACTGGCGGACCCGAAGAGACTCGAACTCCTAACCCCCAGATTCGTAGTCTGGTGCTCTATCCAGTTGAGCTACGGGTCCGCCGTGGAGGGCGAATTAGCGGATCGGCGGCGATCCCGCAACCCCATAACGCGGTTGTGCCCCATGCACGCCATTCGCGGCCAGCCAGTGCGACATCGCTTGGCGCAAATCCGGTTTCGCGCCAGGGCCGGGCGTGCTAAGGCCCCGCCATGAGCGAAAACATGACACTGGTGGTCGGCGCCGACCATGCGGGGTTCGAATTGAAGGACCGGCTGGCAGAGGCCGCGCGCGCCGCCGGCTGGGCGGTGATCGATTGCGGCACGAATTCGGCCGCGAGCGTGGATTATCCCGATATCGCGCATGAGGTGAGCATGCGGATCGAGGCCGGATCGGCCCGTTTCGGCCTGCTTGTGTGCGGTTCCGGCATCGGCATGGCGATCGCGGCGAACCGTCACGCCGGCGTTCGTTGCGCGCAGGCCCATGATGCAACCGAGGCGCGCCTTTCGCGCATGCACAATAATGCCAATATCCTCGCCCTGGGTGCCCGGCTGACCGGCGAAATGGTCGCGCTGGACGCGCTCAATGCGTTTCTGACCACCGAATTCGAAGGCGGCCGGCACGAGAAGAGGCTCGCCAAACTGACCCCGGAGCCGAAAACATGAACCAGCAGAGCCCGATCGCGAACATCTCGCGCTTCTTCAATGCCCCTCTCGCCGAGACCGATCCTGATCTCGCGGCGGCGATCGGCCGCGAACTCGGCCGCCAGCAGGACGGCATCGAGCTGATCGCCTCCGAGAATATCGTCTCCCGCGCCGTGCTCGAGGCCCAGGGGTCGGTGCTGACCAACAAATACGCCGAAGGCTATCCTGGCAAGCGCTACTATGGCGGTTGCGCGGCGGTCGATATCGCCGAGGAACTGGCGATCGCGCGCGCGAAGGAGCTGTTCGGCTGCGCCTTCGCCAATGTCCAGCCGCATTCGGGCGCGCAGGCCAACCAGGCGGTGTTCCTCGCCCTGCTCAACGCGGGCGACACGATTCTGGGCATGAGCCTCGCCGCGGGCGGCCATCTGACCCATGGGGCGGCGCCGAACCTGTCCGGCAAGTGGTTCGACGCCGTGCAGTATGGCGTGAAGCGCGAGGATGGCACCCTCGATTACGAGGAGCTGGAGCGCCTCGCGCGCGAGCGCAAGCCGAAACTGATCATCGCTGGGGGCTCGGCCTATCCGCGCTTCATCGACTTTGCCCGCATCCGCAAGGTGGCGGACGAGGTCGGCGCCTATTTCATGGTCGACATGGCGCATTTCGCCGGGCTCGTCGCGGCCGGGATCTTCCCCTCGCCGGTGCCCCACGCGCATGTCGTTACCACGACGACGCACAAGACCCTGCGCGGCCCGCGCGGCGGCATGATCCTCTCCAACGACCTCGACCTCGGCAAGAAGATCAACTCGGCGGTGTTCCCCGGCCTGCAGGGCGGCCCGCTGATGCATGTGATCGCGGCGAAGGCGGTCGCCTTCGGCGAGGCGCTCCGCCCCGAATTCCGTGCCTACCAGAAGGCGCTGGCCGACAATGCCAAGGTACTGGCGGAAACGCTGGTCGAGGGCGGTCTCGATATCGTGACCGGCGGGACCGACTGCCATCTCATGCTGGTGGATCTCCGCCCGAAGAACGTGACCGGCAAGGCGGCGGAAGCCTCGCTCGAGCGCGCCCACATGACCGCGAACAAGAACGCGATTCCGTTCGACCCGGCGAAGCCGGCGGTCACCTCCGGCATTCGCCTCGGCACGCCGGCGGCGACGACGCGCGGTTTCGGGCCCGACGAGTTCCGCATGGTCGGCCGTTTCATCGTCGAGGTGCTGGACGGGCTCTCGGCATCGAACGACGGTGACAACGCCGCCGTCGAGGCGGCGGTGGGCGCCAAGGTGCTGGAGCTCTGCGCCCGGTTCCCGATCTACCGGTAAAAAAGCGTGCGCTGCCCGTTCTGCGGCGAGGCCGATACCCAGGTCAAGGACAGCCGGCCGACGGAGGATGGCGCCGCCATCCGTCGCCGGCGCTTCTGCCCGCAGTGCAGCCAGCGTTTCACCACGATCGAGCGCGTGCAGCTGCGCGAGCTGGTCGTGGTGAAGGCCGATCAGCGGCGGGTCGCGTTCGATCGTGACAAGCTGGCCCGTTCGATCCGCACCGCGCTGCGCAAGCGACCCGTCGATGACGAGCGGATCGAGCGGATCGTCAACGGCATCGTCCGCAAGCTGGAAGCCTCGGGCGAGGCGGAAATTCCGTCCAGCGAGATTGGCGAGCTGGTGATGGATACGTTGAAAGAGGTCGATGCGGTGGCCTATGTGCGCTTCGCCTCGGTCTATCGCGATTTCCGGGAAGCCAAGGATTTCAAGGCCTTCCTGGGTACGATGGACCCATCGAAATAGGCATGGACGATCTCGCGCATATGCGGACGGCCCTCGCGCTCGCACGGCGCGGCCTGGGCGAGACCGCGCCGAATCCGACCGTCGGCTGCGTGATCGTGCGCGGCGGGCGGGTGGTCGGGCGTGGCCGCACGGCGCAAGGCGGGCGACCGCATGCCGAAACCGAAGCCCTTGCCGCGGCGGGCGACGCCGCGCGGGGCGCCACCGCCTATGTCACGCTCGAACCCTGCGCCCATCACGGCCGGACGCCGCCCTGCGCCGATGCGCTGGTCGCGGCCGGCATCGCGCGCGTCGTCGTCGCCATGACCGACCCGGACGAGCGGACCAACGGCGCGGGCCTCTCCCGCCTGCGCGAGGCGGGACTCGAGGTGGTCGAGGGAATTGGCGGTGCCGAAGCCGCGGAAATCAATGCGGGGTTCTGCAAGCGCATCCGCGAGGGGCGGCCGCTGGTGACGCTGAAGCTCGCGACCTCGCTCGACGGGCAGATCGCGACGCGCACCGGCGCCAGCCAGTGGATCACCGGTGCGGCGGCCCGCCAGGCGGCGCACGCGTTGCGCGGGACGCATGACGCCGTGATGGTCGGCGTCGGCACCGTGCTGGCCGATGATCCGGAACTGACCTGCCGCCTCGAGGGCTTCCGCAGCACGCCGGTCATCCGCCTGATCGTCGATTCGCATTTGCGGATCCCGCTCGACGGGCGGCTGGTGCGAGGGGCCGCGGACCATCCCCTCTGGATCGTGCATCGCGACGGCGCCGACCCGGCCCGGCGCGCGGCGCTGCTCGATCTCGGCGCCCGGCTGTTCGAGGTTCCCGCCGCCCCGGTGGGGATCGACCTTGCGGCGGCGCTCGCGGCGGTGGGCGAGGCGGGGCTGACCCGCGTGCTGGCCGAGGGCGGCGGCACTCTTGCGGCGGCGCTGATCCGTGCCGATCTGGTGGACCGTCTGGAGTGGTTCACCGCCCCGGTCGTGATCGGCGATGACGGGATCGGCGCGGTGGCCGGCTTCGGTGTGGAGGAGTTGGGCCGGGCGGCGCGTTTCACGCGCATCGACGCGTCGGTTTGCGGCGGCGACATCCGCACGCGCTATCGGAGGGATTGAACGATGTTCACCGGGATCATCACCGGGGTTGGCGATGTGCGCGACGTGCGCCCGGCGGACAGCGTCAGCGACACGCGCCTCGTGATCGGCGTGCCGGCGGGCAATCCCGACTGGGCCGGGATCGGCGAGGTCGCGCTCGGCGCCTCGATCGCCTGTTCGGGGTGCTGCCTGACGGTGGTCGAGCGCGGGCCGGACTGGTTCGCCGTCGAGGTTTCCGGCGAGACGCTGTCGAAGACCACGCTCGGCGCGTGGCGCACCGGCACCAGGATCAATCTCGAGCGCGCGCTGCGCATGGGCGACGAACTGGGCGGCCATGTCGTCTCCGGCCATGTCGACGGGCTGGGCGAGGTGGTGTCGATGCGGCCGGAGGGCGGCTCGACGCGCTGGCGTTTCCGGGTGTCGCGGGACCTGGCGCGCTTCATCGCGCCGAAGGGCAGCGTTGCGGTGAACGGTGTCTCGCTGACGGTGAACGAGGTTGACGGCACTGAATTCGGGGTGAACATCATCCCGCACACGGAAACGCACACCAATTTCGCCACGCTGGCGGTCGGCGATGCGGTGAATATCGAAATCGACATGCTGGCCCGCTATGTCGCGCGGCTGGCGGAGGTAGCCTGATGGATCAGCTCAAGACCGCATCGCTGCAGCAATACCTTGCCTCGGCCGAGGAGATCATCGAGGAAGCGCGCGCCGGGCGGATGTTCATCCTGGTGGATGACGAGGACCGGGAAAACGAGGGCGACCTCGTGATCCCCGCCCAGTTCGCGACGCCCGACGCCGTGAATTTCATGGCCCGGCACGCGAGGGGGCTGATCTGCCTCGCGCTGACCCGCGCGCGCTGCGAGACGCTCGGGCTCAAGCTCATGGCGCAGTCGAACGGGTCGCGCCACGAAACCGCCTTCACGGTCTCGATCGAGGCGCGCGAGGGGGTGACCACCGGGATTTCCGCGGCCGACCGGGCGCGGACCATCGCGGTCGCCATCAATCCCGAATGCGGCGCCGCCGACATCGTCTCGCCCGGCCACATCTTTCCGCTGATGGCGCGGGACGGCGGCACGCTGGTGCGCACCGGCCATACCGAGGCGGCGGTGGACATTGCCCGTCTCGCCGGCCTCACGCCGGCCGGGGTGATCTGCGAGATCATGAACGAGGACGGGACGATGGCGCGGCTGCCGGACCTCGTCTCGTTCGCGCAGTACCATAATCTCAAGCTCGGGACGATCGCCGATCTGATCGCCTATCGCCGGCGGATGGAGAAGCTGGTCCGCCGCGCGGGCGATGGAATGATCACGGATGGCGCGGGGCATCAGTGGCGCAGCGTCGTCTTCGAGAACACGATCGACCAGGTCGAGCACGTCGCTCTCATCAAGGGCGACATTGCCGCCGACGAGCCCGTGCTGGTGCGGATGCACGCGATCAGCACGATCGACGACATTCTGGGCGGCGACCATATCCGCGACCTGCGCCGGGCGATGGCGCAGATCGCCCAGTCCGGGCGCGGGGTCGTCGTGCTCATCCGCGAGGCGCGGCCCGATGCGGTCTCCTCGCGGTTGCGGCAGATCGTCGGCGGGGCGCGCACCGGCGCCGTGCTGCGCGACTATGGCGTGGGCGCGCAGATCCTCGCGGATCTGGGCGTGCGCGACATGGTGCTGCTCTCGAACCACAAGCGCGCCGTGGTCGGGCTGGAAGGCTACGGGCTCAACATTGTCGAGCAACTGCCGATCGAGGAGCCTTCGAAGCCATGAGCACGGCCGATGCCCCTGAAGCCGAGGTGCCGGATGTGCCCGGCCCGGCGCCGCGCATCCTGCTGATCCGCGCGCCCTATTACCGGCAGATCGTCGACGGCATGACGGATGCGGCGGTGCTGCTCCTCGGCCGGGCGAATGCGACGGTCGAGACGGTCGACGTCGCCGGCGCGTTCGAACTGCCGCAGGCGCTCGCCATCGCGCTGCGCGGGCGGACGCGGTATGACGGCTATGTGGCGCTCGGCTGCGTCGTGCGCGGCGAGACGGACCATTACGATTTCATCTGCGATTCGGCGATGAACGGGCTGATGCAGGTGGCGATCGACTATGCGGCGCCGCTCGGGACCGCGTTGCTGACCGTCGATACCCTGGCTCAGGCCGAGGCGCGCTCGGCCGAGACCGGATCGAACAAGGGGGCCGAGGCGGCATCGGCCTGTCTGCGGCAGATCGCGCTCGCGCGTCGTCTGGGGGCGGCATGAAACCGGCGGGAAGCAAGGCCCGGCCGCGCACGCTCGCCCGCGCCGCGGCGGTGCAGGCGCTCTACCAGTGCGAGCATGCCGGCGAGACGGCCGAAACCGTGATCGACCAGTTCGTCCGCCACCGTTTCGGGCGGATGGCGGGGATGCTCGGCGTCGAGGAAGGCGAGGTTCCGCCGCCCGATGTGCCGCTGTTCTCGCGCATCGTCCGCACCGCGACGGCGCAGCAGGACGTGGTCGACCCGCTGATCGCCGGCGTGCTGCCCGAAGCCTGGCCGATGCCGCGGCTCGATCCGGTGCTGCGGGCCCTGCTGCGCGCCGCCGGCGCCGAGCTGTGGATGACCGACGGGCCGCCGGCGCGGGTCGTCATCAACGAATATCTCGACGTGGCGCACGGCTTCCTCGAAGGCGATGCGGTGCAGATGGGCAACGCCGTGCTCGACCGGATTGCCCGCACGCTGCGCGAAGGCGAGTTCACCGACCCCGTCAGGGCATGAAGTGAGCGGCGAGTTCGGCCGCATCGCCCGGTATTTCGCGCCGCTCGCCTCGGCGGAAGCGCTCGGCCTGGCCGACGATGCCGCGCTCTGGACGCCGCCGGCCGGGCGCCAGGCCGTGCTGACGGTGGATCAGATGATCGAGGGCGTGCACTTCCTGCCGGATGATCCCGCCGATCTGGTCGCCCGCAAGCTGATGCGCCGGAATCTTTCCGATCTCGCCGCCATGGGCGCGCGGGCGGAGGGATACCTGCTTACGACCGCCTTGCGCGCCGACACGCCCGAGACCTGGCTTTCGGCGTTTGCCGAAGGCCTTGCCGCCGACCAGGCACGGTTCGGCCTGCCGCTCTGGGGGGGCGACAGCTCGTCCACGCCCGGTCCGGTGATGACGTCGATCACCATGATCGGCAGTGTCGAACCCGGGGCGGCGCTGCGGCGCGGTGGGGCGGTTGCGGGCGACGCGCTCTACGTCACCGGCACGATCGGCGATGCGGCGCTCGGGCTGCATGCCGCGCGCGGCGAGATCGCCGATCCGACCGGCCAGTTCCGCGCGCGCCGCCTGCTGCCCGAGCCCCGCATCGGCCTAGCGCTCGCGGGTCTCGTGCATGCCGCGATCGATGTCTCCGACGGGCTGGTGCAGGATCTCGGCCATGTGTGCCGAGCATCGGGCTGCGGCGCGGTGATCGAGGCGGACCGCGTTCCGCTCTCGCCGGCGGCGCGGGCGGCAGGACCCGCCTGGCGGGAGACGATCCTCACCGGCGGCGACGATTACGAATTGCTGATCGCCGCCCCGGCCGGATCGGACCACGAGTTGCGGCAGGCCTGCGCCGGCACGCCGCTCACGCGGATCGGCCATTTCGTGGCGGGGGCGCCCGCGGTGACGGCGGTGGACAAGGATGGCCGGCCGGTCACGCTGGCGCGAACCGGCTGGCAACATTTCTGACGAAGCGTCAGTTCTGCGGCGCCTTGAAGGCGACCTCCCGCTTGAGCGAGAACGGGTCGCTCGGGTCGCGCTGGTTCAGGAGATCCTGCATCCGCAGTTCGACCGCGCCGAGAATCTTCGGATGCGTCAGGCAGTAGAAGCGTCCCTCTTCGATGCATTCGAAGGTTCTGGCCGCAACCTCCGGCGCGCCGATCCGCCCCGAGGTGACCGCCTTGCGGGTCTGCTCCTCGGCCAGGCGCTGGCTGGCCGTCGGCGGCGCGTCGTTGGCGAGTTCGGCCGGGCGATTGCGCGCCGCATCCTTGATGCCGGTATCGACGAAGGCGGGGCAGAGCACGGTCACGCCGAGGATCGATCCGGAAATCCGCAGATCCTGGAACAGCGTTTCCGACAGCGTGACGACACCGTGTTTGGAGACGTTATAGACGCCCATGGTCTGTGCCGAGATCAGCCCGGCGACCGAGGCGGTGTTGACGATGTGGCCCTCGTCGCCGTTGGCGATCATGCGCGGGACGAAGCAGCGCACGCCGTGGATCACGCCCCAGAGGTTGACGCCGAGCACCCATTGCCAGTCGCGCACCGAGTGCTCCCAGAGCAGCCCGCCGCCGCCGACGCCGGCATTGTTGAAGAGCAGATGGGCGTTGCCGTACTGCGCGAACACCGCATCCGCGAACCGCTCCATCGCTTCGGCGTTGCTGACATCGACGCGTTCGGCCAGCACCTCGGCGCCGGCCGCGCGCAGTTCGGCGGCGATGGCCTCCAGCGCGTCGGGCTGGATGTCGGCGAGGGCGAGGCGCATGCCGCGGGCGGCGGCGATGCGGGCGAATTCGCGGCCGAAGCCGCTGCCCGCGCCGGTGATGACGGCAACCCGGTTGCTGAACTCTTTCATGGCAGGATCACGATCTTTCCGGTGACGCGGCGTGCCGCCATGTCCCGCAGCGCCTCGTCCGTCTGGTCGAGGCTGTAGGTTTTCGACACGAGCGGGCGGATTTCGCCGCGCGCCAGCATGGCGAACAGGTCTTCCATCATCCGGATCTGGTTCTTCGGCTCGCGGCGGGCGAACTCGCCCCAGAACACGCCGACCAGCGACGCGCCCTTGAGCAGCGGCAGGTTGAGCGGCAGGGACGGAATGGTGCCTTCGGCGAAGCCGATCACCAGATAGCGCCCGCGCCAGGCGATCGAGCGGAAGGCCGGCTCGGCCAGGTGCCCGCCCACGGGATCGAAGATGACGTCCGGTCCCTTGCCGCCGGTGTGTTCGCGGATCGCGGCCCGCAGGTCCCCGGTGCCGTAATTGATCGTGGCGTCGGCGCCATGCGCGCGGCAGATCTCGAGCTTTTCCTCGGACGAGGCGGCGGCGATCACCCTGGCACCCTTGGCCTTGGCGATATCCACCGCGGCAAGGCCGACGCCGCCGGCGGCACCCAGCACCAGGATCGTCTCGCCGGGCTTGAGTTCCCCGCGGTCGACGACGGCGTGGTGCGAAGTGCCGAAGGCGAGCATCAGCCCGGCGGCGACCTCGAACGAAACGCTGTCCGGTATGGGCACGCAGCGATGCGCGTCGAGCGCGATCCTTTCCGCAAATCCGCCGGTCGAGCAGAGGGCGAGCACGCGGTCACCAGGCTTGTAGCCGGTGACGCCCTCGCCGACCGCCTCGATCTCCCCGGCGATTTCGGCGCCGGGGGTGAAGGGCAGTTCGGGCTGCACCTGGTACTTTTTCTGGATGATCAGCACGTCGGGGAAATTCACCCCGGCGGCGTGAATCCGGATCAGCACCTCGCCTTTCTGCGGGACGGGATCGGGGATGTCGCGCAGGCGCAGCGTCTCCGGCCCGCCCCATTCCTCGCAGCGGATCGCGCGCATCAGGCCTGGCCCGGCTCGGACAGCCCGTCCGCGATCAGCACATTCGGATAGCCGCCCGTGCGTGCCGGATCGGTGTTGCGGTAGCGCCGGTGTTCAAGCCGGGCGAGCTGGTCGCGATGCACTTCGTCCGGCCCGTCGGCCAGACGCAGCGTGCGCTGGTGCGCATAGGCCGAGGAGAGCCAGGTATCGGCGACGCCGCCGCCGCCGAAGGCCTGGATCGCCCAGTCGACCACCTTGCAGGCGACGTTGGGGGCGACGACCTTGATCATCGCGATCTCGGCGCGGGCTTCCTTGTTGCCCACCGTGTCCATCATGTGCGCGGCCTTGAGGGTGAGCAGGCGGGCCTGGTCGATCATGATGCGGCTTTCGGCGATGCGCTCGCGCCAGACGCTCTGCTCGATGACCGGCTTGCCGAAGGCGGTGCGGCTTTCGAGCCGGCGGACCATGCGCTCCAGCGCCCGCTCGGCCACCCCGATCGAGCGCATGCAGTGATGGATGCGTCCCGGCCCGAGCCGGCCCTGGGCGATCTCGAAGCCGCGGCCCTCGCCGAGCAGCATGTTGGCGGCCGGCACCCGCACCTTGTCGAAGATCATCTCGGCATGGCCGTGCGGGGCATCCACATCGCCGAACACCGGCAGGGCGCGCTTCATCGTCACACCCGGATGCGGGAAGGGCACCAGGATCATCGACTGGCGCTTGTAGGGGTCGGGGTTCTCGGGGTCGGACTGGCCCATCACGATGAGGATGCGGCAGCGCGGGTCGGGCGCGCCGGAGGTCCACCACTTATGGCCGTCGATGACGTATTCGTCGCCCTCGCGGCGGATCGAGGTCTCGATGTTCTTCGCATCCGAGGAGGCGACGCGCGGCTCGGTCATCGCGAAGGCGGAACGGATCTCGCCGGCGAGCAGCGGCTTCAGCCAGGCTTCCTTTTGCTCCGGTGTTCCGTAGCGGGTCAGCACTTCCATGTTGCCGGTATCGGGGGCGGAGCAGTTGAAGGCTTCCGGGCCGAAGGGCGAGCGGCCCATGATTTCGGCGAGCGGCGCGTATTCGACGTTGGTCAGCCCGGCGCCATGCTCGGATTCGGGGAGGAACAGGTTCCACAGCCCCGCCGCCTTCGCCTTCTGCTTGATCTCCTGCAGCAGCTCCAGCGGCTTCCACTGGTTGGCCTGGGTGTGGGCGGTGTGGAACAGCGCCTGTTCGTTCGGATAGATGTGCTCGGCCATGAAGTCGGCAACGCGCTGGCGCAGCGCCTCGGTCTTGGCGGAATAACGGAACTCCATGGTAGCATATTCCTCGCTGTTCTGATTCTGCTGAGCCGTCTGTTTGACCCAACTGTGCGAGGTGCGCGCGGGTTATGCAAGTCCCCCAAGCGGCAGGCTCGATACGGCTGGGGCAATGACGCTTGACAGCGCGCCGCCTGCCCCCGATTTTCCGGCGCGATCGGGAGGAGGGAACCGGATGAGCACGGAAAGCCAGCCGCGACTTGTCGAGATGCTGCCACAGCACAGGCTCGATGAGGCGAGGCTGTTCGCCTACCTGGCCGGCCATGTCGAGGGTTTCGCGGAACCGGCGACGATCCGCCAGTTCCAGGGCGGGCAGTCGAACCCGACCTACCTGATCGAGACGGCGGCCCGGAACTATGTGCTGCGCAAGAAGCCGCCGGGAACCCTGCTGCCCTCGGCGCACCAGATCGACCGCGAATTCCGCATCCAGAGCGCGCTGGCCGCGACCGACGTGCCGGTGGCGCCGATGCTGCATTACTGCACCGATGCCGCGGTGATCGGCACCGAGTTCTACGTGATGGGTCACGTGGCGGGCCGGGTGTTTCACGACGTGATGATGCCCGGGCTTGCGCCGGAGGAGCGCGGCGCCATCCATCGGCAGATCTTCGAGACCATCGCGGCGCTGCACAAGGTCGACTACAACGCGGTGGGCCTGACCGGCTTCGGCCGGCCGGACCACTATGTCGCCCGCCAGATCGAGCGCTGGACGAAGCAGTACGAAGCCTCGAAGACCGAGGACTTCGCGCCGATGACCGACCTGATCGCCTGGCTGCGCGCCAACATTCCCGAGCGCGACGAGAGTGCGATCGTGCATGGCGACTTCCGGCTCGGCAACATGATGATCCACCCGACCGAGCCGCGGATCGTCGCCGTGCTGGACTGGGAGCTTTCGACCATCGGCCACCCGCTCGCGGATCTCGCGTATTGCTGCATGTCCTATCATCTGCCGCCCGGCTCCGGCCCGGCGATGGCGGGCTACCAGGGGGTGGATCTCGCGGAACTCGGCCTGATGAGCGAGGCCGAGGCGCTGGAGCTGTATTGCCGGCGGACGGGGCGCGAGCGGATCGACAACTGGCGGTTCTTCATGGGCTTCTCGCTGTTCCGCTCGGCGGCCATTGTCGAGGGCGTCTATGCCCGCGCGCTGGCCGGCAACGCGGCCGACCAGCGTGCGCATCGCATGCATGACGTGTTCCTGCAGGTCGCCAAGACCGGCTGGAACATCGTGCGCGGGGATTGAAGCGGGGCGTGCCCGTCTCCGGCGCTTGCCTCCCCGCGCGCGGGGGCGCTATCCGCCTCGGTGGCAACGGCGCCTGCGCGCCGATTTCATGATGGCTCCGCCCAGGAAAGGTTCCGACGCATGAAGCTCTTCCACTCCCCGACCAGCCCGTATGTCCGCAAGGTGATGGCCTGCGCGATTGCCCGCGACATCGACCGGAGGATCGAACTGATCCCGACCAATCCGCACGAAAGCCCCGCGGCGCTGATCGCGAACAATCCGCTCTCCAAGGTGCCCTGCCTGGTCAATGACGAGGGCGTGGCCCTCTTCGACAGCAGGGTGATCTGCGAATACCTCGACCAGATCGGCGATGCGCTGCCGCTGTTTCCTGCCAGCGGGTCGGCCAGATGGGTGGCGCTGCGCTACCAGGCGATGGGCGACGGCATTCTCGATGCCGCGGTCGGCGCCCGGATGGAGAGCATGAAGCCGAGGGAAGCCGCGCGCGAGGCCTTCATCGAGCGGCAGATGCACGCCATCGACCGGACCCTTGCGATGCTCGAACAGGATCCGCCGGGCCGGATGCTCGATATCGGGTCGATCGCGGTGGCCTGCGCGCTTGGTTATCTTGATTTCCGTTTCGCGGCACGGGAGTGGCGGAAGTCCTGCCCAGGCCTCGCCGCCTGGTTCGCCGCCTTCGGCAAGGAACCGGCCATCGCCCGGACCGAGCCGCCGGCGGCCTGAGCGAACCGGTCAGGCGGCGACCCAGTGCGCCGCCAGCCCGCCCGCGCCGTCCGTCACGCCGATGGCGCGGCGATGGCCGGCGGCGCGCAGATACAGCACGTCGATCATCGATGCGGTGAGGCGGCAGACGGTGAAGTGCCGCTCGGCTTCGTCCTCGCCGACCGTTTCATCGAGCACGCGCGGTTCGGCCCGCATGCCCGGCGCTCGCGCGCCGCGGTAGATTTGACGGGCGCCATCCGGCAGGCCGCGCCAGACCGCAGCGCTGTCCGCATCGTCGCTGTGCAGGTCGACCTGCCCCTCGATCCGGATCTGCAGCTTCGCTCCGGCATCGTAGGCGAGGATGGCGGCGCGCCGGTCACGGGAGAGTTCGGCGAACTTCGCGGATCGCGAGTCGGTGTGGAAGGTGAGCCGGACGCCGTGTGGCTCGAAGCTGCGCAGCACGACGGAGCGCAGGCGCGGCGCGCCATCGGCACCCAGCGTCGCAATGCCGATGACATGGAAATCGCTGCGCCGGCCGCGCGCGCCGCTGGCAAGGCGGGCCAGCGCGGCAGAGATGAAGTCCGCTGCCGGATGATGGGCGGGATCTTCGTCCTGAAATGGAAGGGGTGGGGTGTTCGATCCGGTCATGGGCGGAGATCTGGTCCGCTTCAGCCGGTTGAAAACCCCACCCCGGAACAGGAAGGCGGGCGGAGGCCATCCGCCCGCCGCCGATTGCCCTTACTCGGCCCCGAACATTTCCGGTTCGCCGGCGAGGATCGTGGCTTTCGCCTCTTCCGGGTCGGGAATGCCCGAATTCATGGCGATGACGAGGATGACAAGGCTGAAGACGATCAGGATGACCGAGGCCGCAACCTGTCCGAGCGCTCCGGTTCCGCCGGTGAGGCCCTTCGGCCCGAGATAGGTGATCAGCCACATGCCGAAGAAATACGGCGCAAGCCACCACGCGCCGCTCCAGTGGAGATTGCTCAACCCGACGCCGGCAATCGCCTCATAGCCGACATAGATCACCGTGAACGCCAGGATGAGCTCGAACAGGAAGGTGTCCGTCGAGGAGCCGCTCCAGAAGATGATGAAGTTCGAGATGATGAAGGCCACCGCGGAAATCAGCATGCCGCCGGAAAGCAGGTAGGGGCGCTTGTACTTGTCGACCGGCATGGTCTTGCGCAGCGTCATGAGCACGACGGGGCCCGTGCCATACGACAGCACGGTTGCCGAGGAGATGAACGTGACGATGCCCTGCCACGACGGGAACGGAACAAGAAACAGCAGGCCGACCAGGAAAGACACGATCACCCCGACAATCGGCACGCCGGCGACAGAGAGCCGCGCAAACGTGTTGCCGCCCAGCAATCCTTCCTTGCCGGTCGCATAAAGCACGCGGGACGTGGTGGTGAAATAGATGATACCCGTCCCGGACGGCGAGATGAATGCGTCGATGTAGAGGAGAACCGCCAGCCAGCCCATGCCGATCAACGACGCCAGGCCGGCGAACGGACCGAACGCCCCCTTGAAGGTGACCTTGGCCCAGCCATTCGCGATATCGCTGGGGTTGAGCGCGCCGATGAACGCGATTTGCAGGCCCATGTAGATGACGAGGCCGATGACGACCGACCCGACGATCGCGATCGGGAGGTTTCGGCGCGGATTGCTTGATTCGCCAGCGAGTTCGACGGCCTGGCGGAAGCCCAGATAGGAGAAGACGATGCCCGACGTTGCGACCGCCGAGAATATGCCGGAGGCGCCGCCAGGAGCAAAGCCATGAGACCTGAAATTCGCGCCGTGGAACCCCACGATGACGAAAACAAGGATCGTGAGCACCGGAATGGCGAGTTTCCACCAGGTCAGCGCGCTGTTGATGGCAAGCACAATGCGGATGGCCAGGGTGTTGATGATCGCGAAGATGGCGAGGAGCACGGCCGAGGCAATGAAGCCTTCGCTGGTCAGCACGCCAGCCTTGTCGATGAGACCCGAAACGTAGTTGCTGCCGTACGTGATCACGGCGGACGCTTCCGCCGGCGCGACAGAGGCGTATCCCAGGAACACCACGAAGCTGAGCACCGTGGCCATCAGATTGCCGTGGGACAGTTTCGGGAATGCGATCACCGCGCCGGCCCGTGGAAATGCGGTCGCCAGCTCGGCATAGACAAAAGACAGCAAGAGAACGGCAAAGCCGCCGATGGCCCATGCGATGATCGCCGACGGACCGGCAATCTTTGCCGCGTTCAACGGGCCCAGCAGCCAGCCCGATCCGATGATACCTCCCAGACTTGCGAACAGCAGGCCGATCACGCCTGCGTCGCGCTTGAGTTTAACTCCGGTTCCTTCAGCCATTATACGTGCCCCCATTAGAGTTTATGTCAAAACCCTAATCCGGTTTTTGATCTGAGGAAACCTTTCCGTGAAGCTGCCATGACAAAATCAGGCTTTACAACCTAGACGATCAGGAAAGGCGAGATACACCGGCTTGTCCGGGATGGCTTCGGCCCCCATCTCCCGAGTTCTGATCCGACATGCCGAAGGAGGAAAACCCGATGGACAAGGATGAGATCGAAGGTGGAGCCCGCGCTTTTGCAGGCAAGGCCGAGGAAGCTCTTGGCGAGGCGACCGGCGACGAGGATTTGCAGCGGGAAGGAATGCGCCACCAGGCCGCGGGCGAAGCGCAGAAGCTCTTTGGCGCGGCCAAGGATGCCGCGCGCTCGGCAAGCCATACGGCAGGGGCCGCTTTCGAGTCCGTGCGTGACTCGGTGGCGGGAGGTGCCGGCCGGGCGCCGGAGGATCGGGCGGCGGCGCCGGCGAGTGACGGCGCGGCATGGGTGGCGGACTTCGTGCGCGAACAGCCCGTTCTCGCCCTGTTCGGCGCCGCGACGCTCGGCTACGCGCTGGCCTTCCTCTTCCACGGGGGGCGGCGCTGAGGCCGCAGGATCAGCACCATCGAGACGAACAGGGCGGCAAAGCCCATTGCATCGCCCCGGGTGAACGGTTCTGCCAGAACGAGCACGCCCATCAAGGTGGCCGTCGCGGGGAGCAGCGCGGTGAACGTGCCGGCAATGCCGGCCTGAACACGCCGCATTCCGTGATACCACAGGATCACGGCCAGCACGCTTGAGGTCAGGCTGTTCACCAGCAACAGCCCGGCGATCAGCCAGGTGAAGTGGACCTGTCCGAAACTGGCGATGGCGAGCGGGGCCGTCATCGCGGCGCCGCAGGCTTGCATCCAGAATGTCGCCTGCATCACCGGCAGCAGGCCGGCGGCGCGGCGGGCGAACAGGGCATATCCGGCCTCGCCGCACACCGCGCCGAAGATGAGTGCATCACCCACCAGGCTGAAACCGCCGCCGCCGCGCGCGAGGGCGGCGATGCCGACGCCCGCCAGTACCACCGCCGCCCATTGCAGCGGCCGCAGGTGCTCGCGCAGGAACAGCGCCGCGCCGAGCGCGATCACCGCCGGAAGACTCGCGAGGACCAGTCCCGCCTGCACCGCGCCGGTGAGCTTCAATCCGGCGACCATCATGCCGTTGTACAGCAGGGTGCCACAGGCGGCTTGCATGAACAGGATGGCCAGCGTGCGCGGCGCCGGCAGGCGCGGTGCCACCAGCGGGGCAAGGCACAGCGTGGCGAAACTGGTGCGCATGAACAGCAACGGGAAGGTCGGCAGGTGCGCGGCCAGCAGCTTGAGCAGGACGACATTGCCGCCGACGATCACCATCGAGGCGGCCAGCGCCGCATAGGCGGCGATCACGGCGAAATTTCGCTGCGATAGGGGGATTGCTCGCCGAGCATCGCCATTTCCTCCTCCACCGCCGGGCGCTCGGCCTCGAGGAAGCGGGCGACGGCATCGCTCAGGCCGGGATGGCCGATCCAGTGCGCGGAGAAGGTGCGGCTCGGCAGGTAGCCGCGCTGGATCTTGTGCTGGCCCTGCGCACCGGCCTCGACGCGGGCGAGGCCGGCGCCGATCGCGTAGTCGATCGCCTGATAGTAGCAGAGTTCGAAATGCAGGAAGGGGACGTCTTCCAGCGCCCCCCAGTTGCGGCCGTAGAGCGCGTCCGGGCCGCGCAGGTTGAGCGCGCCGGCGATCGGGCGGCCGGCGCGGAAGGCCATCATCATCACCACGGCATCGCCGAGGCGCTCGCCGAGCAGGGGGAAGAAGCGCTCGGTGAGGTAGGCGCCGCCCCATTTGCGGTCGACGGTGGAGAGATAGAAGTTGTAGAAGGCGGCCCATTCGCGCCGCCCCATCTCGCTGCCGCGCAGGGCGCGGATCTCGAGCCCGGCCTGCGCGTCGCGCCGTTCGCGGCGGATCGCCTTGCGCTTGCGCGAGGACAGGGCGGCGAGGAAATCCTCGAACCCTTCATAGCCGCGGTTGTGCCAGTGATATTGCACGCCCATGCGCCGCAGCCAGCCGGCCTCGCCGAGCGCGTGCCACTCGGCCTCGGTGCAGAAGGTGGCATGGACCGAGGAGCAGCCGAGCCGCTCGGCGGCGATCTCCAGGCCGCGGGCGAGCAGCGACGGGGGCAGGCCTTCGGCCATCAGCAGGCGCGGGCCGGGCACCGGGCTGAACGGGGCGGCGACTTGCAGCTTCGGGTAGTAGCGCCCGCCGGCGCGTTCGAAGGCGTTGGCCCAGCCGTGATCGAACACGTATTCGCCGTAGGAATGGGCCTTGACGTAGGTGGGGGCGGCGCCGAGCAGGCGGCCGGCGCCGTCGCGCAGCACCGCGTGCTGGGGATACCAGCCGCTGTCGCCGCCGACGGAGGCGCTGTCTTCCAGGGCCGAGAGGAAGGCGTGGCTGACGAAGGGGTTGCCGCCGGCCAGCGCATCCCAGTCCGGCGCCGGGACCTCGTGGATGCTCTGGTGCAGCGAGAGGGAGAGGTCGTCTGCGGTGCCGTTCATGAATCCCGTGCGCGATGCGGGAGGGAGCGTGGCGTCCCGCGTAACTTCGACGAAATCATAGGTGGTGATGCTGCGGATGCAACCATCCGCCGGGCAGGGCGGAGTCCCGTTCGCGGCATTCCGGGGGGCGGTGAGGCGATTTGCGCGCCGACAGCCGGCGAGGCACATAAAACGGCGCTGCAAGGAGAGTCCGATGACCGAACGCCCCGTCCCGCTGCCCGACGCCGCCCCGCGCCGCCTTGACGAATACCGGCCTCCGGCCTTTCTGGTCGATACGGTCGATCTCATCTTCGATCTCGATCCGGCGGCGACACGGGTGCGCGCCAGCCTGACGCTGCGGCGCAACGCGGCGCACGGGATCGCGGATGCGCCGCTGGAACTCGACGGCGAGGGACTCGACCTGCGATCGGTGCTGCTCGATGGCGAGGCGCTCGGCGCCAACCGCTACGCGCTCGGCGCGCATGGCCTCGTCATTCGTGACGTGCCGGACGAATTCACCCTCGATACCGAGGTGATCATCGCGCCGGAGCGCAATTCCGAGCTTTCGGGACTGTATGTCTCGGGCGGGGATTTCTTCACCCAGTGCGAGGCCGAGGGGTTTCGCCGCATCACCTTCTTCCCCGACCGGCCAGACGTGATGGCCCGCTACACGGCGACGCTGATCGCCGATCCGGCGCGCTGCCCGCTGCTGCTGTCCAACGGCAATCCGGTCGATCGCGGCACGCTGCCGGACGGGCGGCACTGGGCGAAATGGGAGGACCCGCACCCCAAGCCGTCCTATCTGTTCGCGCTGGTCGCGGGCGACCTGGTTTCGGTGCATGACGCGTTCGTCACCCGCTCGGGGCGGCAGGTGCAGCTCGGCATCCATGTCCGCCGCGGCGACGAGGACAAGGTGGACCACGCGATGGCCTGCCTCAAGCGGGCGATGCGCTGGGACGAGGAGGCGTTCGGCCTCGAATACGACCTCGACATCTTCAACATCGCCGCCGTCTCCGACTTCAACATGGGGGCGATGGAGAACAAGGGGCTCAACATCTTCAACACCGCCCTCGTCCTCGCCCGGCCGGACACCGCGACGGATGCCGACTACCAGCGGATCGACCGGGTGATTGCGCATGAATAGTATCTGCTCAACCCGGTAGGGGGGCGATGGGCAGTGATGCTCCGGTGACGGCGTTTTTGATAGCGGTGTAGGCATCAAGGCCGTGCCGCGCGGCGGTCCCGACGACGGATCGGACGTTGGCGAAGAAATCGGCGCCCCAGTTGGATCGGAACCCTCCGGTGACCTTGCGATATGTCGCGGTAGGCCGGAGTTCGCGCTCGGAGCCGTTGTTGTCCGCGGCGATATCCGGGTGGTCGAGGAAGGTGAAGAGATGATCACGAACCTTGCCGTATCGTCGGCGCAATCGTCTGCCGTGGTGGTTGATCGGGGCGAGCGCCATGACGGCGTCGAGATCATGGTCGAGGCGCCGCCGCCAGGCGCGTCTTGTAGCGTCCGCGAGCGTGCGATGGCGCCGCGCCAGCACGACGGCGCGGAGCAGCAGGGCCTTCATTCTGGGTGCGAAGATCGTATCACCCGCCTCGATCGCGAATTTGCAGTCCCGGAGTTGGTGGGCGAGGCAAATCTGCCAGTCATCGGCATGACCGCGCTGGGCGCCATAGAGATCGGAGATCCAGATAGCGGGGCGAT